>JANMIM010000829.1:0-7539 GCA_031375795.1 Bacteroidota bacterium | reverse complement strand
CTATTGGTCGTCGTGCCGATCGGATACGTTGCACCGCTGACCAGACCGGCCGTTTGGGCGATGGTTTGACCCGCACAATTGTCGGTCGATGAATTGGTGTAGCTCACGACTGCGCCGCAGACGCCGTTGTCATTGCTGACGGTCACGTTGGCATTGCAGGTGATCGTGGGCAGCTCGGTGTCGTTCACTGTGACCGTGAAGCTGCACGTTGCAGTGTTATTCGAAGCGTCGGTGACCGTGAAGCTATTCGTGGTTGTGCCGATCGGATATGTTGCACCACTCAACAGTCCTGCCGTTTGCGCGATCGTTTGACCCACGCAATTGTCCGTGGTCGAATTGGTGTAGGTCACCACTGCGCCGCAGATGCCGTTGTCATTGCTGACGTTCACGTTGGCGTTGCAGGTAATCGTGGGCAACTCGGTATCGTTGACCGTGACCGTGAAGCTGCAGGTGGACTGAAGGCCGTTGGCGTCCGTGGCAGTAGCATTGACCGTGGTGGTACCTACTGCGAATGTGCTTCCGCTAGAGGCAGAAGTCACCACGGTAGGCGTTCCACAATTGTCCGTCGCCGTCACAAGGAAGCTCACAGCTGCACCGCAAACACCGACACCGTTGCTCACACTGATATTCGCTGGGCAGGTGATCACTGGCGCAATCGTGTCCTGCACCGTCACCACTGCAGAACAAGTGCTGCTGTTGCCGTTGACATCGGAAACGGTGAGGATCACAGTATTGGCACCGACATTGGCACAGGTGAAGCTACTGTTGTCCAGCGTGGCGGTGGCAATGCCGCAAGCGTCAGCGCTGCCATTGTTGACGGCCGTGGCTGCCGTGCTGCCGTTGCCGGCGCTGTTCAGCTGGACTGTGACAGGCTGGCAAAGCGCGATCGGCGCGACCAAGTCACGCACCGTCACCATTGCAGAACAGGTGCTGCTGTTGCCGTTGACGTCGGTTACCGTGAGGAAGACCGTGTTCGGACCTGCAACATTGGCGCAGGTAAAGTTACTGTTGTTCAGCGTGGTAGTTGCGATTCCGCAAGCGTCATTCGAACCGTTGTTGACTGCCGAGGCAGTCGTGGTGCCGTTGCCGGCGCTGTTCAGTTGGACCGTGACAGGCTGGCAAATTGCAATCGGGGCGACGTTGTCCTGGACGGTCACATTCGCAACGCAACTGCTGGTGTTGCCGCTTTGATCCGTCACGGTCATCGTCACAGGGTTTGTGCCAACATCACCGCAGAAGAAGCAGTTTTCAAAAACGCTGACGCTGACCGTGCCGCAGTTGTCATTGCTTCCCCCGTCAATGGCATAGGAGCCGGTCACCTGCGTAAGCGAAATGTTGTCCAGGAGCGTTCCACCTGCACTAGGCGTTCCCAATTCTTCGAAGCGAATCTTAACTGTCTGATTTGTGGAAGGCTCCAACAAGACACTACGGCAAAGTTCGGTCACGGCCCAGTCCGTAGGGCTGTTGAAGATCTCGGTGTAGGATCCAACAGTGACACGAACACGGTTGTCATAGCTGTTGTTGAAGCCATTATTCGCCTGTTCAAAGCGCAAAATGTACTTCTGTCCAGCTATCAGGTTGAAGCTTGCTTGCGTTTCGATCCTTCCATTAGAGTATATTCCATCCATGTCAACGAACCGACCTGCCCCGATTGGATGCCCAGGTGGTGTGTCGAAAATGTCTACGTTGCTAGAAATCACAACCCAGTTTGGCAGCGAAGTGAAGCCCACACCCAGAGGCATTGCCTCAAAGTCCTCAGAGAACAACAAAGTGGAATTGGTAAAGGAGCCCAGCAATGCACTGCCTGCGGGATTCAGTTGCAGAGTTGTGTTCTGACAGACTGCATTCGGGGCTTGGTGGTCAACCACCGTCACGGTGAATGTACAGGTCGACGAACCCACAGCATTCGTCGCGGTAGCCGTCACCGTGGTCGTACCCACTGGGAAAACGGAGCCCGGAGCGTGGCTGTACGTGATCGTCGAGGCAGGAATCCCCACGGGGTCGGTGGCAGTGAAGGTCGCCGTGCCGCTGCACTGATTTGGAGTATTGTTCACGCTGATGTTGGTGGGGCAGACGATGGCAGGTGCCACACCCGAAACCAACACAGTGAAGGAGCAGGTCGCCGTCTGTCCGTTGGCAGCGGTCACCACGAAGGTGTTAGTAGTGGTGCCGATCGGGAAGGTTGCGCCGCTGCCAAGACCCGCTGTCTGTGCGGTTGTGGCGCCGGGGCAGTTGTCTGAGCCTGTAGGGGCAGTGTAGGTAGCCACAGTTCCCAAGGCGCTTGTGGCGGTCAGGGTTTGGTTGACGGGGCAGGTGATCGTGGGTGGCTGATTGTCCACCACCGTCACCGTCTGTGTACAGGTGGCGGTATTGCCTGCTGCGTCGGTAGCCGTCCAAGTGACATTGGTTGTACCTACAGGGTAGGTTCCGGAGGCGTTCGCAGTATTGTTGAAGCTATTGCTTAATTGAGGCGCGGATGTCCGGCCTGAAGTCCAGTTGGATCTACATGGATCAATACCTCCTCCGGTCAGACTGAAATTGTTCAATGTACCATTGTTTCCCGAAGCAAGGTCAGGTACTGTTGTTATTCCCGTGTTATTCGCACAAGCCGTACCCTGGTTGAAATTATAGTACAGAATCAGGCCGCTCTCGTTACCTGCGAGTTGGACGTCTTTTGCCCCTGCAATCTGAGACTGTGATCTAGCTACATTCCACAAACGAACTTCATCCATTGCACCCCTAGGTGGGGCTCCTACTGGATTCGGTGCGAATACAGAACCAACAATAAATTGTCTTGGCGCGATCGTGATCGTTCCAACTACCATACTTGGTGTCGGCGTTGGAACTCCATCCACATAAGTACGAATTGTGGATCCATCATACACCAATGCATAATGATGCCAGTTGAAATCGAGAAGCAAATAACCTGTGTTATGACTCCCTCCAGGCCTGTTGACTTGCAATTGATTTGTACTATAGCTTAACGTAAAAAATTGATTAATGCTCGCATTCCCAAGAGAGGCAGTCCAGGTGTTTTGATGCACATCAAGTTGCATCCAGAATTCCAAAGATACCGGGCTTCCCGAGGGAATGGTGATCGTGTTTGCACTGAGAATATGGTCGTTACCTGATTGACCGCCATCAAATTCGATGGCATTGCCAAATGTGGGTACACAATTATCAGAAGCGACTGGTGGTACCACCACTACCGCTGCTGTGCAAGCTCCTGGCGTAACATTTGCTGATTGATTACCAGCGCAGGTTATAGCCGGAGCTTGATTGTCCACGACTGTCACGGTGAAAGTGCAGCTCGAAGAACCCACAGCATTCGTCGCGGTAGCCGTCACCGTGGTCGTTCCCACTGGGAAAACGGAGCCGGGCGCATGGCTGTACGTGATCGTCGGAGTTGGAATTCCAGTGGCTGTCGCGGCGAAGGTCGCCGTGGCATCACACTGATTCGGGGTGTTGTTCACGCTGATGTTGGCGGGGCAGACAATGACAGGTGCCACACCCGAAACCACCACGGTGAAGGAGCAGCTCGCCGACTGTCCGTTGCCGGCGGTCACCACGAAGGTATTGGTGGTGGTGCCGATCGGGAAGGTTACGCCGCTGCCAAGACCTACTGTCTGGGCAGTCGTGGCGCCAGGGCAGTTGTCCGAGCCTGTAGGGGCAGTGTAGGTTGCCACAGCTCCCATCGCGCCTGTGGCGATCAGGCTCTGGTTGGCGGGGCAGGTGATGACAGGAGCTTGATTGTCCACCACCGTGACATCGAAGGAGCAGGTAGCAGTATTGCCTGCGGCGTCCGTCGCAGTAACTGCTACAGCTGAGGTCCCAACATTGAAGGTCGAGCCTGAAGGCGGATTGTAGATATAGGTGGGTGTGCTACAGTTGTCAGTTGCAACTGCTGCATAGGTGGTGGTTGCGGAGCATTGCCCTGGAGCTGCATTGATCGTTTGTGCGCTCGGACAACCTGTAGCATTCACGAGGATGTAGATTTTGGGGTTGGTATAAGTGCCCGCATTCCTTGCGAAAGTCCAGTCGGGTTCACCGCCAATTTGATTGCCGATGCCTAAATCGTCAGCTCCCCCTTCATCCCATGCATTGTATGCGAAAATCGTCTGAGCAGCGTTGAAGTTGTGCACTTGGAATGACCCGTAGCAAGAACCACCATAGTTGTTGTTATCATTGAAGTCAAAAAGAGAAGGATTCCCTCCGATCCCGGGAAGCTCAGTGGCTTGAGCATAGCAATCGTGCCACATTTCCAGGTTTCCATTGATTCCTGTTGCATTGGTCACTCCTGATCCGGCACTGCCAACCACGTTCATGTTGGTCACCGTGCGTTGCCACTCGACGTTGTTAAAGACGGCATTTGGGATACCCAACTGCGTGTTGTTGGCATTGAACTTGTCCATGGAGACCCAGACCCATTTTGTGCCCAAATCCACGAAGTATGCTACCCGGGTATAAGGGCTTGAGGACCCTGAGTTGTTCACAATATAGGGAACCGCGCTGTTATTGTAGTCGGAATTTGCGGTCGGGTTCAGCTGGTACATCACACTGTATCCGGCAGCCTCGGGAACGTTGGAAAGGGCCATGGTAGGCGGCGGAGTAAGCCCACTACTAAAGACAGGAGGTGTGACGTCGTTGACGGTCACAGTGAATGTGCAGCTCGAAGAACCCACAGCATTCGTCGCGGTAGCCGTCACAGTGGTGGTACCCACTGGGAAAACGGAGCCGGGCGCATGGCTGTACGTAATCGTCGAAGCTGGAATGCCTGTCGTTTCGGTAGCGGCGAAGGTCGTCGTGCCATCACACTGATTCGGGGTGTTGTTGACGCTGATGTTGGCGGGGCAGACGATGACGGGTGCCACGCCCGAAACCACCACCGTGAAGGAGCAGGTCGCCGACTGTGCGTTTCCGGCGGTCACCACGAAGGTGTTGGTGGTCGTGCCGATCGGGAAGGTTGCGCCGCTGCCAAGACCCGCTGTCCGTGTGGTTGTGGCGCCGGGGCAGTTGTCTGAGCCTGTAGGGGCAGTGTAGGTAGCAACTGCACCCAAGGCGCTTGTGGCGATCAGGGTCTGGTTGGCGGGGCAGGTGATCGTCGGTGCCTGATTGTCCACCACTGTCACGGTCTGTGTACAGGTCGCTGTATTCCCTGCAGCGTCGGTTGCCGTCCAGACCACTGTAGTGGCACCGATTGGATAAGTACCTGAGGCATTGGAAGTATTGTTGAAATTGTTGATTGCTGAAAGACCTCCAGTCATATTCCTATCGGTCCAATTCGAGATACATCCAGATCCTCCTGTAAGGTTAAAATTCATTAGTGTGCCATTACCGCCACCCGTTAAATCCGGCAATGTGGTCAAACCTGTGTTTGCACCACAAGCAATTCCTTGATTGAAGTCATAATAGGCCACCAATCCAGATTCAGAACCGCTGAGCTCGATGTTCATGTTATTCTGAATTTCCGTCTGCGTCCGGGCAACATTCCATATACGAACCTCATCCATAGAACCAGTTAGCTTAAAGCCGGAATTAGTAATTGCATCGCCAACGGCCCCAATCAATATGGGATTCGTTGGGACATATTGATAATTGGCTGGAGGGGAGAAAGCCGATCCGACAAGATTTCCATTTAAATACAAATACATATTTCCTGCTCCATCATATACGCCAGCCATATGGTACCACTGCCCCAGCAATATGGGAGTGGATGATGTCGCCACAACCCATCCAGAACCCCTAATGATAAATCTCGGATTGTCGTACATATAAAAATTCCATCCATTCGTTCCATTCCGGGTTGCCAAAGCTGCAGGATGAGTGGTTTGTTGTGTCTTAACAAACCAAAATTCAGCGGTAAATGCCCCTGAAGGATTTCCATTGGTTGAGCAAACCACATGGTCGTCACCGCTGAAGTTGAGTGCCTCGCCTGGAGAGATACAATTATCACTTGCTGTGGGACTTGAAATGGTCACTGCCGCAGTACATTGATTTGCATTTGTATTTCTTATTTGATTGGCAGGGCAGGTGATCGAAGGGTTTTGATTGTCCACCACTGTCACAGTGAAAGTGCAGCTCGACGAACCCACAGCATTCGTAGCGGTAGCCGTCACCGTGGTCGTACCCACTGGGAAAACGGAGCCGGGCGCATGGCTGTACGTAATCGTCGAGGCAGGGACGCCCACTGCGTCGGTGGCGGCGAAGGTCGCCGTGCCATCACACTGATTCGGGGTGTTGTTCACGCTGATGTTGGTGGGGCAGACGATGGAAGGTGCTGCGCCTGAAACCACCACGTTGAAAGAGCAAGCAGCTGTCTGGTTGTTTGCCGCTGTCACCGTGAAGGTGTTGGTGGTGGTGCCGATCGGGAAGGTCGCGCCACTGCCAAGACCTACTGTCTGTGCCGTTGTGGCGCCGGGGCAGTTGTCCGAGCCTGTCGGGGCGGTGTAAGTAACCACTGCACCCAATGCGCTCGTGGCAGTCAGGGTTTGGCTGGCGGGGCAAGCGATCGTCGGTGGTGTAGCATCTACAACAGTAATCGTAGCAGAACAGGTGCCTGTTGCTCCAAGCTGATCGGTTGCGGTGAGGACCACATTGGTGGTTCCCAATGCATAGGGTGCCGCCGGGCTTACAGAGAATGTCAGTGATCCCGCTTCTGGATCGGAGGAACCATTGTTGAAGTTGGCAGCAATGGTAGATGTATTCTGGCAATTTGCATCCGCATTGACGGTGATGTTTTGACAAATCGTTATCGGAGGCAGATTGCCTGCCAGAGTCACATCGTTGCCTGTACCACCGGTGTAGGAGATGATATAATTGTTACCACCAATATTGATGGTACTTCCCTGGGGCGCACCGGTAAATTTAGTGCCGGTTACAGCATCCGTTAGGTTATTGTCGATGATGGTGATAGGTGCCGTTGGTGGAGTTGTCGTTGTACCCGTGAGTGAAGCGCCATTCAGGGTAACTGTGCCATTTACGACGAGCTGATCATGCTGTGTACAAGGTGTATTTCCATTGATGTTAATTGCCAAGGAAGAACCGCTATTCATGGCCAGGTTGCCATTGATGGTGATGCAGCCTGGGGAGGAACCTGGAGCGATGCCGCCTGTCGTACAGGTTACATTTCCATTGAGTGTACCGCTGCCGCCGATTTTGCCACCAGTTGTGCTGTAGCCGCTGGAGGCACTGGTAGTACTGTTCAGCAAATCCCAGACACCGGTGGATACATTTACGGCTGTAAAGTTGGTAAGGGCCGTGTTGATAATCCAGTTTCCACTTGGTTTTGCAAATTCCATGTAGGAAGCCTGCCCGACGCCATCCAATGTTTGGTTGGTGGCGCCCACCAGGCTCACCGTGGTATTACTTGTCCAGGCATCGTTGATGACCACGTTTCCTGATACCCGGATTTGGAAGCCAATCATGTCGTCTACGCTCGTAATGATCAAGGAATCGTTGACCACTGCGTTTTGAGTGAAGGTTACATCACTACCTGTACCAGAGGCAATTTCCAGATCATCCATCGTCCCGGTGAAGGAC
>JANMIM010000819.1:0-2801 GCA_031375795.1 Bacteroidota bacterium | reverse complement strand
GCTGAGATGGACCGTGACGAATGAAAATGCCTATACAGGCAACTTCATCGTGGAGCGTAGCCTCGATGGACAAGACTTTCAGCCCATTGGAGCCGTGGCAGGTACCGACTACATCCAAGATGGCGGCAGCTCGGGAGGCAGCGCGACCGACTTCATCGACTATGGCTTTGCCGATGAGACCCCGGTCGTGGGACACAACTACTATCGCGTGAAATTTGTGGATCAAATTGGCCTGGAAACGAGCACCAATGTGATCGACCTCTATTTTGAGGAGGAGGCCAAGGCTCAGATCATGGGCCTCTATCCCAACCCGGCACGTGAATGGGTGAAGCTTGAAACGTACATACCCTCGGCAGGAATCTATGAGGTGAGCGTCGTGGACATCTATGGACAGGAGGTGATCGTAGGCGAATTTGAGATGGAGCGCGGTATCAACAGCCACCGATTTGATTTGGACAAGATCAGCGCAGGCATGTACATCGTGAAGCTGCGTGCCCAAAATGGCAAAAACAGCGATCATCGCAAGTTCATCAAGCAATAGCAGCCCGATCCCAATGCAAAGAACGCGCCGCCGAGTGACTCGGCGGCGCGTTTTTTGCTAGGTGCCTTGGTTAGCAATGTGCTGTATTTTCATTCTTACAATTTTAGCCCCCGATTCTGATATTATTACTTTCACATTTGAGCCTAATCATTACAGCACATTTTTACCATATTCTTACATTCGATCAACAATAATTTGTTAGCCTGCATCCATTTTTCATCAAAATTTGGTTTTTTCTTACCTTTGGGTTGAATGCGCCCAAATTGATGGCCACAGGAGCATAAATATCCTAACATTCTCTGTAACTTCATTTTCATAGTTCTTCATCGATTTTTTCGGGATCCCTGAATAGATATCCGAAAGCATTGTCCAATTACCCAATATATAAAGCTTATGAAACGGTTGAATTTCTTATTTTATTTGCTTCTTTTGCTTGGATTGGTCGCCCCGATCAATCAGGTTTCGTCCACACCGGCAAGCTTGGCAGCCGCTTGCGATCTGCGTTGTGAAGTAGGGGGCAGTTATGCTCCGCAACTGCTCAAGAAGATCTTGGAGGCCGCGATAGCCGAATGGCCCTACCCGTGCAACTACGGTAGCATGAGAAGTGCCTACAATCATGGCAACCTCACGATTGAGGGCACAACGCACCCCTCAAATATTCCAGCCTATTTTGTGAAGTTTGATGGCATCACCGTATGTGTGTTGATACCGGCTTGATCATTTGAGAATTGATACGATGGGAACCGTTTCTGGATGAAACGGTTCCTATTGTTTTTCGGCAGCGATCTTGGCCTTCATTTCCTCCCTGGCCAAACTAAAGATCTTGTCGACCTCCCGGCGCTTGGCGACTTGCACGCTCACGCCATCGATCTTGGAATCCAACCAAGCAAGGATGCTGTAGACGTCTGAGGCACGCTTTTCAAATGGATCCTTGACGATTTCCAGGATATCGTCTCTGAAGGTGCGCATCAGGCTCATCATGCCCGATTTGTCGGGAAGCGAGATGGCATCCTTGAAGAACCGCAGGAATCGGCGTTCATACTGATGCATGCGCTCCTGCTTGTAGATAAACCGATAGGTCGATTTGAGGTTGTATTCGATCAAATCAAAGTTCCCAAGTTCAAAATGCGTGAGCAAATTCATCAACCGCACACCCGCTTGCAGGTCGGTGCGCAGGTTGGTGCGTGGATGGTTCAAGAACTTGTTGATCCAAACCAGCGCCTTGGAATACTCTTCCATCACCATGAAATAGTGGGCGGTGATGTAGGATGCATTGAGGCAGGTGGCGACGGCCAGGTCATTTTGGAGGGATGTGGACTCCTCGATGAACTCTGCAAGAAATTCCTCGCTCACGGACTCGGCCGCAGTCACCCGCAGCCCGAGCATGTAGAGGTAATATTTGTCAAATCTTGCGACCCGCTCTTGCGGGGTCGAAATCTTGACCGCTTTGATTTTTTCCAGCAGTGGATAGGCGGCCTCAAAGCCTGTGCTCCAGAGCTTGTGGTGCGCCAAAATGAGCACCTGCTTGAGATAGGTGATCTTGTCGTCTTCCAGGATCGGCTGCGCGGCATCATACAGGTTCACGACGACCTGCGCAAAATGGGCCGCCGCATCATGGTCACCCTTGTAGAAGGCAAGGCGGCGATGCACCTCGTTGAATAAAATGCGGGCCCTGTTGCTCATGGCATGGCTCTCCTCTTGCAACAAGGGATGCGCCAACAGTTGGGTGACCTCCTCCAAGTCATTTTCCTTGCGAGCCACATGCCGTGAAGAAATCAGGATGAACGTCTGGGTATCCAACCGCTGATAGGCCACGAGGTTGGTGATCTTGTCGATCGCGATGCGCTCTGCAAACTCTACAGCTCGAATCGACTCGGGCAGCAATTTGATGTTTTCGGTGGATTTCAGGATTTCCACCTCCGTGCGCAGGAGCTTGAGCAGTTCCTCAAAGCGCTCGCGGGCCATGACATTGTCCTTGGCTTTGTTCAAGAGTTTCTTGGCCTGAAAGTAGAGGTTCTTTTCCAGCAAGATGCGCACATGCATCGTGATCGAGGACAACTCTGCCTCAATCCCTTTGTGAAAATAGGCCAATGAATTCAGGATCGAGTTGTAGAGGTAGTTTTTGTTGTAGGCAAACTGCTTCTCAAACTTGTCGTCCCGCTTGAACTTCTTGAAGATCTTGAGCTCGTCATATTCCTCCAAGTTGTCAAACACATCAAACAACTGCAGGTATTTCTTGTCCCCGGCGGTCAATTGGGCT
>JANMIM010000818.1:0-7412 GCA_031375795.1 Bacteroidota bacterium | reverse complement strand
AGTTGGTCGTGCCGTTGGCGTCGATCAATTGGTAATTGGCCGAGCCACCGAGGAAGCGCACCTCAGCCAGCACGTTGCCGGCCGAGTTCTGGACCTGGAAGCCTGCGGTGGCGCCGTTGTCCATGAAGCCGTTGTCGAATTCTGCAGTGATCCTGCTGCCGACCGTGAAATTGCCGTTCACGTTGCGCACGGCATCGGTCGTCGCGCCGCTGTTGGCGTAGAGGCCCAGGGCGCGGCCCGTGGAGTTCACGTCGCCGTCGCCGTTGGTGTCGTTGTTATTGCCATTTGACCTGGAGTCGCCCACGAAATAACCTGCCTGGCTGGTATTCGTGGTGGAAGGCGTCAATGTCCATGGGCCAAAACCAGCGCCGTCGTTGTCACCCGACTGCCAGCCGTCGTTGTAGGCCGTGCCGGATGCGTTGCTGGTATTGCAAGCCTGTGTCGCGAAGACAGGGGCTTGGTTGTCCACCACGGTCACCGTGAAGGAGCAGGAAGCCGTGGCGCCGTTGGCGGCCGTCACGGTAAATGCATTCGTCGTGCCACCCAAAGGATAGGTCGCGCCGCTGCCCAAACCGCCTGTCTGCGCAGTCGTGGAGCCGGGGCAGTTGTCGGCGCCAGTCGGTGCCGTGAAGGTCGCCGTTCCGGTGCAGACACCTGGGTTGGCATTCACGGTGATGTTGGCTGGGCAAGTGATGGTAGGTGCCTGTGCATCGACCACCGTCACTGTGAACGAACATGTGGTCGTCGCGCCGTTGGCTGCCGTGACCCTGAAGGTATTGGTCGTGACGCCCACCGGGTAAGTGGCGCCGCTGGCCAAGCCTCCGGTCTGCGTCGTCGTGGCACCCGCGCAGTTGTCGGTGCCCGTAGGCGCGGTGTAAGTCGCCACACCCGTGCAAAGGTTGGTCGTGTTGTTCACGCTCACGTTGGCTGGGCAGGTGATCGCCGGTGCCTGTGCATCGACGACCGTCACGGTGAAGGAGCAAGCCGCGTTCGCGCCATTGGCTGCCGTCACGGTAAAGGTATTGGTGGTGGTGCCGACTGGGTAAGTGGCGCCGCTGGCCAAACCTGCCGTCTGGGCGGTCGTGGCGCCCGCGCAATTGTCAGTGCCCGTAGGTGCGGTGTACGTGGCCACACCCGAGCAAAGGTTGGTCGTGTTGTTCACGCTCACGTTGGCGGGGCAGGTGATGGCGGGTGCCTGGTTGTCGACGACTGTCACTGTGAAGGAGCAAGTTCCAGTCTGGCCATTGGCTGCAGTCACGGTGAAGGTATTGGTGGTGGTGCCGACTGGGTAAGTGGCACCGCTGGCCAAGCCTGCGGTCTGCGCCGTCGTGGCGCCCGGGCAATTGTCGGTACCCGTAGGTGCCGTGTAAGTCGCCACGCCCGAGCAAAGGTTGGTCGTGTTGTTCACGCTCACGTTGGCTGGGCAGGTGATCGTCGGTGCCTGGGCATCGACGACGGTCACGTTGAAGGAGCATTGCGCGGTGAGTCCGGAGCCGTCGGTGACCCTGAAGGTATTGGTGGTGGTGCCGACCGGGAAGGTGGCGCCGCTGGCCAAGCCTGCGGTCTGGGTCGTGCTGGGACTTGGACAGTTGTCTGTACCCACAGGTGTGGTGTAGGGAACCACGGCAGAACAGAGCCCTGTCGCGTTGTTCACGGAAACGTTGGCCGGGCAAGAGATCGCGGGAGCGGTGTTGTCACGTGTGATGACGACGTCGTCTTGCGTATCTGCACAGACGCCATTCAACAACGTCCACCTGAATGTATTGGGACCGACGCCCAAGCCCGTGACACCCGAGGTGGGGCTGGTGGGCGTGGTGATGCTGCCGGTGCCGGAGACCAATGTCCACGTGCCGCCACCGGTTGCAGGCGTGTTGCCAGCCAACGTGGCCGTGGTGCCGCAAACGGTTTGGTCAGAGCCAGCGTTGGATGCAGTATTTTGGTCGACTGTCACGACGGTCGAGATGCAGGCTGTCGTGTTGCATTCGCCTTCATACCTGACAAAATAGGTCGTGGTGCTGGTCGGCGAAACGGTATTGCTTCCGACAGGCTGAGTGGTCAAGGAAATGTAGTCGATCTCCATGTTCACGCCTGCATTGCTCGACCAGTCAAACCTCCAACCGAGGATGTTGCCACCGGTGGTGTATTGTGGGTCGCTGGCCATGTTGATGGAGAGCACTTGCCATGCACCGCCGCCGATGAGGGTGCCTGTGGCGGATTCTCCACCGACTGCAAAGTTGTGTGCTGGATTGTAGAAGAAGATTTCAGCGTTGCCCGGTGCACCAGAGATCACGCGGTAGCGGATGTTGACAAACCTGAAGACGTTGGGATCAAATGACCCCAGGCCTGCCATGTCGATAATCGGATCGTTGGTGGTGGAGGTCACATTCAAGATGCCACCATTCACCGAGTTCACTGCCATCCCAGAGAAACCATAAGGTTGTGTCAACCAGTCTTGCGTGAAGGGTCCGCAAGCGGTGGGACCATACCAGACTGCGCTGGCACCTGTGCCGAGCGAACCGCCCGTGGCAGTAAGCGTGGTGGAGCTGCCGTTGCAAATGGTGGTCGTACCCGTGATCGCTGTGGGGGCCACCGACAGGGTCTTGAAGGTCACGACCACATCGTCCGTCGAGGGCGTACATGGCGCATTGGAGATGGTCCAGCGCAATGTATATGTGTTGCCTGCGATGCCGGTAAATGTCGACGTCGGGCTACTTGGTGTCGAGACGGTGCCGCCAGCGCCGGAGACGATGCTCCATGCACCCGTGCCTGCGCTCGGCGTATTGGCCGCGAGGGTCGTGGAGGTACCACACACTGCTTGGTCGGGGCCGGCGTTGGCGGTGGTGGGTTGTGGCACGACGTTCACGACCATCACATCAGATGCGGTACATGCAGTACCACAAGAGAAGGTTTCGAATGTGTAGTCAAATGTTGAGAAGGATCCAAAGCCGACATTCGCATAGACCTGGCCATTGGGGTATGGATCGCCAGTATTACCGGCCACACACAAGTCGGCAGCAGTCGATGTCATCACCAAATAATAGGTGACACCTGGCGTCACGGCTATCGTGGGCCAAGAGACCTGCGCCCACTGACCAGCGCTGATGCCCCCGACCGTGCCCTGCGCCAAGAGGGTACCACCGAGATTCGGCAGGTTGCTGTACAACTGCAACGTGACCGAGCCCGTCGATGTACCCGAGGTGATAAATATCCTGGCTCCGCAGATATTGGAAGCAGCGGGCCTGAAGGATTGTGCCAAGTCTCCTTGGCTGAAGGTCGCCATGCAGGTATTGTTGGTCGTCTGGCTTTGGTCTGTGCCAGACGTAGAGGAGGTTGCAACCAAGGTATAGCTGGTCGTCGTACTGGGCGAAGCCACAGGATTCAAGATCGCTGCATTGTTCAATCCCGTGCCTGGTGTCCAACTATAAGATGTAGCACCCGATGCGGTCGCTGCAATGCTCACGCTGCTTCCGTTGCAAATCGTCAGGTCAGGACCTGCATTCACGGTGGGGTTTGGGGTGGTCGAAACAGTAACGGTGTTGGAGTAGGTAACGACTCCACACAAATCAGTGGCACGGCGACGGTAACAAGTTGAGCTAGTCAAGCCAGCGGGTGGGTCGTAGCTTGCGCCTGTGGCACCGCCTATAGCCGAGAATCCACCTGCACAGCCGACTTGCAGCTCCCACTGGTAGCTCACCGAGCCAGCACCTACCGCATCTGCGGAGTTCGCTAGGATCCCAGGATTGCCGTTCACACAGACTGTTTGGCCTCCTCCGGTGATCGAGCCGCCGGTAGCGGCAATCGGTGTCAATCGCACGCCGCCAGCAGAGGCTCCCCCAAACTCTTGAATGTCCAGTAACACGGTCGATCCGGCAGTCAAATAATAATTGCCAATGAAAGCGTTGGTGGCACAACAGCCACCGTTGACAACCAGCGTGCCATTGATGTAGAGCCAATAACTGTCGTCAAAGTCAATCGAAACACTGTAGAGTCCACAGGGAAAACCCTGCCGCATCATACGGAAGGTATGGTTGTCTGCGTTCACGGAGCAACCATTCCAACCAGCGGCGGCACTTGGACTGCCGCCACTCCCCCAATCGTTGGTCGAGATATTGGAAAGTGAGTTGCGGACGTAAAAGCCGCGGTAGCCGCCGCTATTATTAAAGAAGTCGTTGAAGCCATAGTTATACCATTGTCCATCGTTGATGTACGAAAATGGGCTACCGGGAGGTGCGGTGACGATCACCTGTGCCGCCGATGAATACACAGCAGGGCAGGCTCCGTTTTGCACCAACGCGCGCACTTGCCACGTGCCGACCGTTGTGAAACAGCAGTTGCTCGGGGCTGTTGTGCTGCCACCGCCGCCCCAGTTTACAAAACCACCACCGGGGGTTGCATATTCCCATTGCACAACCGTGCCTACGTGTCCCGACAAAGTATGCTGCGTGGGTACGACACCACTGCAACCCAGAATCGTTTGAGATGCCGGGCTCACGGTGCCGCCGACCGAAGGGGCAGACACTGTAACGGTCGTCGTGGCATCGATACAGCCTGCGCTACAATTCACATAGCAGGAACTCCACGTCCTGCGCAGGTAAATCCATGTCCCAGCGACCGACGGGACGTTGCCCGCCAAAGATTGGGAGTTGGTTTGACCGAGGTATTCCCATTGACCATTGCTTGGGTTGTTGCGGTACCACTCGATGTTGAGGGAAGCGCCGCCTCCGCCATTGGTGGAGTTGACGGTACTGTTGAGGTTGACTGCGGAACCGAGGCAAATCGAGGAGGCTGATGGGGAGATACTTCCCGCTGTCGGTGTGGGACATGCCACAGCACTTGTTACATTCAAAGTATATGTGCCGCAGCCACCAGATGAAAATGGCTCGATTGTGACGTAGACCACTTGTCCTGCAGACAGCGATACGCCGTTGACCGCAGACTGCAAACCGCATGCATCATCGCTGGCTCCAAGGTTTCCAGAGCATCTTCCGGTTCCCACATACATATAGGTGTCCCAAGAGGCTGTACCACAAGTAGAGAAATTGTAAGTGCCTGCATAAGGTGCTACAAATACAAATTCCTGGTCGGTGCCAGCCCTAAGTCCACAATTGTCTTCAAAGCCGCATGTATTCCCAGGAATACTGGCGGTTCCATTAAACGCAGGACCAGAAATGGCAAGGGACCATGCTCCGGACCCTCTAGACCACGCCTCTATGGTTGCATAGTACACCCCAGGATTCAAAAAAACTGTAAAGACCGACTGGGCTCCGCATCCATCGTCATTGGAGGCAAGGTTGCCGTTACAAATCGATGTTCCCAAATAAAGATAAGTATCCCATGTAGCGCCTCCGCACATGCTGAAGGTGTAGTTTCCAGCAATTGGTATCGTGACCTCTACCGTTTGATCTTGAGACGATCTGAGTCCGCAATTGTTACCAGAAGTGGAGGTATTCCCAAAAACCGTCTGACCGGAAGTAGCCGTGAAATGCACAGCAGCATTCAGCGTGTTCGCAATGCTGAACAACACCAAGGTACAAATGACAGTAAATATTTTTTTCATTTTCGTGATGTTTGGGCTGTGCAACATTATTTGATAGAATCTGGGTGACGGAGCGCGTAAGCCTTCTTTTCAGCGATGTACTTCACAAGGTCTTGCTCAGGATGTCCCGTATCGATGAAACTCGGGATATCGCTGTATTGCACGGCAGCTTTGGTCGGCGCAATTTCACCTGGAGAGGAGTTTGAGCTGCCACTCTGCGTGAGTTGCTTATACTTTTCGGGATTGTTTTGGATCCACCGAGCCTTGGCGGCATCGTTGGCCTTTTCATCAGCTTCTTTATTTCCACTCGAAATAGGCTTGGGGAACCCTTGGGGCAAATTTTCTGACGATTTGTTGAGTCCATTGGATGCTGGCGCAACTTGTTTTGTGTTGGCCTTGGCGTATTCTTCAGGATGCTCTTTGATCCAAGCTTCCTTTGCCGCAAGCATTTGCTTCTGATCTTGAGGGCTGATCGGTTTAGGCGCATCTGCGCTTTGTGCATACAAAGCCATTGGGCCCACCAACATGGCAAGCCCCAAAATGAAAACGGCAATATGTGTGTGGATTCTCATAACATTTTCGATGAAATCTTCCGTTGATTGATGCAAATGAATTATTGGTTGTTTCCGTGGTTTGGATCCACGGCATCATTGGGCTGCGGTGCGCGAAGGCCGTCAATGTCCTTGGTTGGCTGGGTGGCCTTGAGTCGATTGTATTCCTCCATGGACTTGGCTGCATTGGCCTTGTCTTGCTCGGTTTGGATTCGTGCCTCGTGCACGTGAACCACTGCATCTGCGGGGGGTGTCAATGGGGCTGGCTTGCCAATGCCATCGCCAAGTGGTAGAGTCGGGCCATCGGTGGTGGGGATCGTACCTGATCCCTTGTGGTCACTGGGTGCATCAGAAAGCCCTTTGCTTATCCCGTTCGTTGCAGGTACGGCCTTGCGGTCTGAACCTGCCACACCTTGACCCGAAGAAGTAGCACTGATCACTGCTCCATTTGCAGCTGGCTTCACGGGTGCCTGCGCATGCACACACGTGCAGCAAACCAATAAGGCCAAACTTGTGGCCGCAAAAAGTGACAATAACCTTCTCATACCGGTAGAAATAAGGGTTCCTGAACTGATTGATCTCTTACAATACATATATATGTGTATAGGGCACCCGATGGCGCCGATTCCATTCAAAAATTCACTGGGCAAAATATAGCGACCCAAAATCGAGGGCATGCCTCATGCGCATCCGTTGCCGCTACAACCCGAAGGTAGGCGCGAAAAACGCACCGAAGCTTGGAGAAGACGACAACAAACTGCCCATGATACCCTCCTTGATGAAAACTAATCTTCGTTGATTGACCTTATCCCCTCAAAATCTCCTCACCTTCCAAATTTGGGCGACCCAGCTATCCTACCGCTGCCCGCCCTTTCAAAACCTCTCCTAATTATTACGTCCGAATTACGCTGTTTTTCTACTAGAAAGCAAATGGTGAAAAAATAAATTTCCACGATCAAAAGCCCACTTGTCCACGGCAAGGCGATTTTTGGGGCCCACTTAGACGAAATGCCGCGATTTCTGCAAAAAAATTTTCAATTGTCATTGCTCATGCAGTGAATACAATTCACTGAAAATTTGATTTTTTCTTACATCTGGAACTGAGATTTGCGTCCGTGGAAACAAATCTCGGCTGCATTTGCCCCTTGGCCTAAGTGTCTTCTTGACAATACGGTTGTCGAGAAACCTTGAGAAAAATCTCGAATTCAAGCTCGTACCAATCCCGACAGCATCCAATTTGCACCCATCCATACACCCGGCTGGACGAGGATTCATCGATTCCCGGGTGGAGTCAGCGGCTGAGAACTTTGCAAAAAGCTCCTACC
>JANMIM010000813.1:0-2352 GCA_031375795.1 Bacteroidota bacterium | reverse complement strand
GGGGATGAAAACGACTTTTTGCCGAAGCCTCGCGGCACTAGGCAGATTGCTCGGCTTGCAACTTGATCAACTCGTCGCGCACCTTCATCAGCGTCTTGCCGAGCTTGTTGAGCCCTTTTCCATCGCCGCCGTCACCCCAATAGGCATCGGTATCGGTATGCTCGATGAGCATGGCGTCGCCGGTCTTGAGCAAGAGGGCCTTCAATTCGGCATGTTGCGTGAACTTGGCACGCACGGCTTCGAGCATGACATTGTCCTTGACATTGTCCCAATTGGGGCGGATCCTGATCTTGCGGTTGCGACCCATCTCACCGGCTTTGGCGGGCGTGGCGGCATTTTGGATCGCGGTTTCCTGCGAGGTGCCGGCAAACTTTTGCGCCTGGAAATAGTGCTCGGTCGAGGGCCAGATTTTACCCTTGACCTTGATGGGATATTGCGCAAAGTTGGAAAACTCACCGTAGGCGGCCCCAACACTATAGAACTTGATTTCTTCTTTTTGACTCATCTTTCTGAAAATAGAATTGGAGGCACCGTAAAGCTACCCCCAATTATTCTAGACAATATGTAGTGTGCAGATCCTCAATGGCTTTCTCCGAAGCAAAGACCTACAATTTGATGAAAAGTATCGTGCAGTCCGCCGAGTGATTTTTTGATCACTTCGTCAGACGACTTCTTGACCACAAGGTCATTGAGTTTCTTGCTGTCTGCCTTGAGTTTCTTCACAGCCTTGAGCACCTCGGGCTTGTTGAATTCGGCAGGCGGCACACTTGCTGCCAGGGCATCGGCTTTCTGCATCAAGAGTGCGCTGTTGGTTTTCACCGGCGTGAGGTTGCCTTCCTCGCTCGGGTGGAAACAATCGCCCATCACTTGGTGAAATTCCTTCAAGGCCGGCCAAGGATCAAACTTGGATTTTTTGGGCACCACCTTGAAATAGCGGTTGCTCACTTCCTCCCAATTGACGACGTTCCAAATCGCAGCCAGGTAGTCACCCCGCTTGTTTTGATATTTGAGGTAATAGGCGTGCTCCCAGACGTCGATGCCAAAGATCGGGTAGCCCTTGATCGGCGACACGTCCATCAAGGGATTGTCTTGGTTGGGCGAGCTGCCGATGGCGAGCTTGCCCTCGGGCGTGACGTAGAGCCATGCCCAGCCCGAACCGAAGCGTGTGGCTGCAGCCTTGTTGAGCAGTACCTTCATGCTGTCCACGCTCGTCCATGTCGCCTTGATCGCCTCCTCGAGTTGCGGGTGCAGCGAAGTCTTCTTGTCGGTGAGCACGGTCCAGAACAGGCTGTGGTTGTAATGTCCGCCAGCGTTGTTGCGCACGACCTCCGGGTATTTGGAGACCTTTGCAAAGATCTCCTCCAGGCTCGCAAATGCGATGTCAGTGCCCACGACTGCGGCATTGAGGTTCTTGATGTAGGCCGCGTGGTGCTTGGTGAAGTGGATTTCCATCGTCTGCGCATCGATGTAGGGTTCGAGCGCGGCATAGGAGTAGGGGAGCGGCGTCTGGGTGAATTGGGCGGCTGCAAATTGCGAACCCAAGATGAAGGCCAATGCGAAAAACAAGACTGTTTTTTTCATACGAATCGCGTAATAGAGCATAGAAAGAGGGAAAGGGGGCTTTCCAGATCGCAAAGATAGCGAATCGTGGGGAATAGTGCATGGGAAGTTCTGCCCGTCGCCCGCTCGGCCCATGCGGCAGGCAGGCCTACTCCTCGACCTTGAGATTGAGCTGCTTGAGGGCCGTCTCGATGGGCAAGGCGAAGCCCACGCCCTCGATGCCCGAGCCGATGAGCTTGCGTTGGATGATGCCGATCACGACGCCCTTGCTGTTGATCAAGGGGCCGCCGCTGTTGCCGGGGCTCACCGAGACATCGGTTTGCAGGTAGATGATTTCATCTTGCTTGCGCTTGCCGCTCACGATTCCCTTGGAAACGCTTTGCCCGAGCTCGACGTCACCGGGGGTGCCGATGGTGTAGACCTCGTCGCCCAAGCCGGCGGTGAGCCCTTTGCCCAGTGGAAGGGCCTTGTATCGGCTGCCCGGCACGTCGAGCACGGCGATGTCGTAGGCGGCATTGCTGGAAACCAACTTGGCCTCCAACTCCACGCCGTTTGAAAACACGACCGTGATGCGGTTCACGTCATCCACGACATGGTGTGCGGTGAGCACATAGCCGTCTTCGGTCACCAAGACGCCGCTGCCATGGCCTACGTCTGTGGAAATCGTGACGCATGCCTGTGTCGCATACTGGATCATCTCGGGTGCAGTTTCAAACGTCTCGACCTTGGCGGCGGGAATCGTGGTCGATGGGATCGTGGACACCAAGCCGCCGTCCTCTACCTCGGGGACGC
>JANMIM010000789.1:0-1383 GCA_031375795.1 Bacteroidota bacterium | reverse complement strand
GCGTTGATGCCCGAGAGCTGGTTGAAAAGGGCAATGAAAAACACCAGCGAGAGGGCGGTGCGGTAGCGGGGGCTGAAGATGTTTTCCTTTGCATCGGGCTTGCCGTCACCCAGGCTTGCGACCAAGTCGGAGACGGCGGCGGTGGGGTCGATGAGCCTGAGCACCCTCGTAGCCTCATCGGTGCGGCCCTGCATGGCCAGCCACCTCGGGCTCTCGGGGACAAATGCGATCAGGACCACGTAGATGGCGGCGGGAAAAGCCCCCACGCCGAGCATCCAACGCCAGGCATCGGCCCCGGTATCTTGCAGCAAATAGTTGGAGAGGAAGGCAGCCAAGATCCCCAACACGATGCTCAGCTGATACATTGCCACGAGCCGCCCCCGTGAATTGGCGGGCGCAATTTCTGAAACGTAGGCAGGCGCGGCGATGGTCGAGGCGCCGATGCCCAAGCCACCGATGAACCTGAACAAGGCAAATGTCCAGCAATCGTCGGCCAGCGCTGCCCCCACGGCAGACAGCAAAAAAAGTACGCCGATGGCGATCAAGGTCTTCTTGCGGCCAAGAGAATTGGTCGGGTAGCCGCCCAGCAGCGCCCCACACACCGTGCCCCACAACGCCGCCCCCATGACCACGAAGCCATGAAAGACATCCGTCGTGTGCCACAAAGCCTGCAAGACCTTGTCCGCACCCGAGATGACCACGATGTCAAACCCAAACAAAATCCCCGCCAAGGAAACCGCAACCGACCAAAAAAGAGACCTATTCATACGATTGTTTCAAGTAAAATTACCCCAACCCAACTCTGAATTCCCAAAGCCATCACCTACTACCTACTACCTCTCACCCCAATCCGCTGAAAATGAAACCGCAAAGGACGCCCCGATCTCTGATCGGGACAGGCGCCGGTTCGCAAAGTCAAGCAAAATCCCAACTCGCAACTCTCCTCTCCCAACTCTGAACTCTGAACTCTGAACTCTCAACTCCCTCTCCCAAATTCACTGCCGACCGCCGCGACCATCATCTCAGTGCCGCCGATGTCGATTCCGATGCCGAGCGCCATGTGCTTTTCAGATAAAGTGAGTCCAAGATGGGGAAATTTGTGCACCGAGGCAATGATCATTCAATCAAAGCTCACCGTTCCACAAGAATAAATTTCATCCATCATCTCGACGCCCAAGACCTCGACGGGCGCAGGGGTCTCGCGTATCGCACCCGGTATCCAATGGCGCTCCACGAGGTCATTGTACACCAAGTCGGCCGCCAAGCGATGCCCCAGCGGATTCCAATGCCCGTCGCAGCACCAACCAAACACCGGATTTTTCATTTGATGCAGGTCGCGGTAGGCGAGAAAGGCGGGTTGCAGGTCCAGCAACTTGATGCCTG
>JANMIM010000783.1:0-4664 GCA_031375795.1 Bacteroidota bacterium | reverse complement strand
GCGCTTGGCGCAGCCGCAGGGCCTGCAAGCTTGGCTGCGTGGATTGGATCCACGGCGCAGTTTGGTCGTGGTCCTGAGCGATGCTGGCGCTGCCCGTGGCAACGCCGACCCTGCCCGCATCCGTGGCACGCAGGCATTTTTGGCCGCCCTTGGCAGCCGCTGCCAACGCGTCGTCTGGCTCAATCCCATGCCGCGCCACCGGTGGGAGGGCAGCAGTGCCGCGACCATCGCGCAAGCCGTGCCCATGTTTGCAGCCACAGCCGCCGACCTCCACCTCGCCGTGGACCACCTGCGAGGCCGCATCAGTGCCGCCACCTTGCTCGGCACCCATTCCTCACCCGCAACCGACGCACCCGCATGATTGCCGCCCCACAAGAAGACAGCCATTCGCGCGACTGCGTCGATGCCTTCCAGGAAAAATTCGGGATGCGTCACCTGTACCTGGCCATGCACGCGGCCTTTCCCCTGAGCCTGACGCCTGATTTGCTGCACCTGCTGCGTGACAATTTTTACAACGACCTGCGCGGCGTGCGGCTCGACATTCCGGTCGAGGCCGTGAGTGACTTGCTGCTCAGTGAATTGTGTCAGGAGTCTGGCATGGAATCCTACCGCATGTCGCCCGAATTGCGGCACTACTTGCTGGCGCGCCTGCAAAAAATGCCGCGTTTCGGCCCGCAGCGCATCACCGAATTGAGCGATTTCATGGCGCAATATTATGGCCCGGCCCTGAGCAGCGAAAGCCTCGACCGCCGTGCCCTCGCCGAGGCCCAGCTCTGGGCCGCACAGCTCCAAGCCCAACCCCAAAAAGCCCTCGAATCCCTCAGCAAAGTCCTCGCCCAAGCCCAAAGCGTCAGCGACCAAAACACGCAGCTGCGGCTGCATTATTTTCTGAATTATTTCCCCAACCTGGAAGGCGAAGTCGCGGAGCTGCGCACATACGCGAAGGGCAATGCATTGAATTTGATGGGCTTGGAGAGGGAGGCGGCTGGCGCGATGGGTGAGTTGCGTGGGAGCGGAGGGAGCGTCAACATCGGCGGCGCGGTGTTTGCGGTGCCGGATATTGCGGGGAAGCTGGAGGCGGAGGAGCGGGAGTTGGAACGGTTGATGAAGGGGGATGCAGAGGTGGAACGCACAAAGGAGATTCAGCAGCAACTACGGTTTCTTGGTGAATATGATGGGCTTTTGGATGGGGATTGGGAGAAGATGTTTAAGGCCTTTCCACAATGGAGGTATGCTTCGTTTGAATCATTTTCGGAAGAGGCGGAATCTCATATTCGGGTATTGAAGGACAGGATCGTACCGATCAAAGTACACTTGGAAAATTGTGCGTCCGTGATGGAATATTTGGAGCCTGTCCTAGCCTTTTGGGGGATTGAGCCGACGACTTCCAAGGCTTGGGGCGGCAGGAGTCTCAAGCAAGCGCCGATGGAGGATTTAGATTTTGAGGGTGTGGAAGGGGCTGATTTGATGGTGGTGGGAGTGAGCCCGGAGCTGTTGAATTCAGAGCGGTTTATGAAGATGGAGAGGGTGCTTTTGGGTAAAGGGAAGCTGATCTTGCCGATCATTTTAGAGCGTTGTGACTGGGAGAAGTCACCTATACTGTCGCATCCCATGCCAGAAAATAGCCAGGCAATTGAGGAAATTTCGAACAATGAGGAGATTATACGTGTCTTGCAATTCGAATTTTCTCAATTGTTATTGAGCGCGAGAAAAGAGAGATCAACAAAGAGGTTCAGAATTCAGAATGTTGCAATTGTTTATGATGTCCAAGATGACAACGGAAGTATTGGAGAACACACCCGATTTGTAAGTCTTTTTGCAAAATATTTGCAAAAAGAATTCGGTTTTGAATCGTGGCAGATTTCGTTGGTGCATCAGGTGTCTTGGCCTTACAAGCAAGAAGAATTTATACAATATTTGAAGTCTAATGATCTCATTATTTACGTCCTTTCAATAAATTTTTTGGTGAATGATTTTCTACGGGAAATTGTTAAAAGAACAGAGGAAAATGTACTTCTAGGACGGCAAAAAAGCGTGGCAGTATATTTTGGCGCTTGCCCTTATGAAAGTTTGATTGGCAACACTCCAGTTTTTCCATCTAGCCGCGAGCCGATATCGCAATCAAAGAATGGTTTTTCAATGGCATTGTTGGCTGTCGTATCTGAAATCAAAAATTTTGTGATCCCAACGCTGGCTCCTCCAAAGGCGGAACCATTGGCAAAGCCTAGTAGATATTTTTGCGATCGGCTAGATCAGGTTGATACTTTTATGAATGTTCGACAATCAAATGAGAGAAATCCGCAGTTCTTTTTCATCGCTGGAGACGAGGAACAGTCTCATGAAGGGCTAGGCACTCGAATTCAGTTAGAAATTCTCGAAAGAGAAAAAGGACACGATCCACAATTTGTTAACTCAAAGAAAATTATTTTTCCCCAAGCTAGGAACTCCGATACTGCGTACCGAAAATTGGCTCTTAAAATTTACGATAGCTTTGGGGTCGAATCCATTAATGATCAGGAAGTTAGTGACTTAAGTTTCGTAGACATTTGGAAAAAGAGCAATGTGGGATCAAATTTTGGGGCTTCGGAAACGATATTTTTTCACCTAATAATCTATGATTACGATTATGATTTTGAAACTATCGATTTAGGCAGCGTGATCTTGCGCATGGCCGATAAATTCTTTGATTTGAGTCCTTTTGAGGATGAAGTGCCCAATATCATTGTTTTGTGGAGCCTATTGTATACCGGCGAAGGGAATGATGGAGATAATTCAATGAATTACCGCAATCGATGGGAGCAATTGGCGACGAAGTCTAGTCTTTGGACTTTATTACCTGAGCTAGGCCCAGTCCATAAACGCGATGTCAGAAGATGGATGCAGGAATTTACGCCTTTTCTTGACCCAATTCAGCAGGATGAAATCATTCGAACAAATTTCGGTGATCAACGAACACTGGATATGGTTCATGTAGAACGGATGCTAGGGCAAATTTTGGAAGAAGGATAAAGCATTAATAAGGGGGCTGCCGCCCCCTGCTACCTAGTGACGGCACCTACGGGGCGGCTAGCTGTCTAGCCACTGTTTTCCCCATTCACCAATCTACTGAAAATCGCCGCCCCACACCCAGTTCCCAAAAATTCCATCCAACCGATTCTCCCCCTCAAAAAAACTCCCTATCTTTGCCTCAACATCAAAAATCATGGTAAAGGCCGCACCACACAACATCTACATTACATTCGCACGCAATCCGCGCAGCAGTTTGCTTGCCAAGCAACTCAAGTCTTACCTCAAAACCATGGCGCAATATGCCTTGATTTGGGATGGGAAGGGAATCGATGAGGGCGAGGACCTCAAAACCTATCTGAACAAATTGCCAAGGACGACGGTGATCTTTTTCGTGCTGGACGAGGCTTTTCTGACGTCGGCGGTTTGCATGGACGGGCTGGTGTCGATGGGGACATTGGCGAACTTGGACCGTAAGGTGTTTGCACTCGTGGCACACGATCAATTGCTGGACGAGCACCAATTCGCTGGTACGGCGGCGCATTGGGATGCGCAATATGCTGCGTTGAAGTCCATGGAGGGCGAAATAGCAGGTGGTTTGCAAATCGGCTCTTCATTCCCCAACCTACCGCTCAAGTCAATCGCCGAGATCGCTCTCCGATGCGAAACGATTCTCCAGCGCATGACAAGCCTGCCCTATATGCGCGCCTCGTCTGCAGACGAGCTCCATGCCACGGAATGGGAATCCTTTCGCGATCAATCGCTGCCGCTACCTCCGTCACCCAAGCCGCCCAAACCTCTGCCTACCCCGCGTCCCAAGTACAACGACAAGGAGGCTGCTGCGATCATTGCTGGCGTCGCCAAGGAAATGGTTCTCGTGGCTGGTGGGCCGTTTGATTTGGGTGCCACGGGCGACAAAAAACGTAAACGATCCTCTCAAGTGGAGTTGCATGATTTTTGGATTGGTAAATACACCGTCACCCAAGCGCAATGGGAGGCCGTGATGGAAGACAATCCGAGTCGATTTCGCTACCATCAAAAATGCCCAGTCGATCAAGTCGATTTGTCGCGCATTGAATATTTCATCAATTACCTCAATGAGCTGACAGGGTTGAAATACAGGCTTCCGCGCGAGGATGAATGGGAATATGCGGCTAAGGGAGGTCGCAAAGGCAGAGGCCACGAATTTGCTGGCTCAGGCAACATCGCCCATGTCGCTTGGTATGCCGATAACTCGATTCAATTTACGCGCCCGGTCGGGCGCAAGCGTGCAAATGAACTCGGACTCTACGACATGAGCGGCAATATCTTCGAGGTGTGTAAGAAGTTCGAACCTCTCGACGAGACTTCTATTGCACCCAATTTTGCAGGTGCTTGGAGCAATTACGGAAAATATGTGCTGCGTGGCGGCTGCTACGGCTCCGACCGAAAAGAATGCACGGTGACCTACCGCCAAGAATTCTATGGCAATGCGAGTTATGCTATCGGGTTCAGGCTGGTGAGGGAAGTTTGATTTCCCCGTTCCCCCAAAAAACCTCAAGCCACCCCTGTCTTCATTTTCTCAGCATTGTCAGCGACCCTGAGCGCCTCGATCAGGTCCTCGATTTCGCCGTTCATGATGGCGCCGAGGTTGTAGAGGGTGAGGTTGATGCGGTGGT
>JANMIM010000747.1:0-1220 GCA_031375795.1 Bacteroidota bacterium | reverse complement strand
CACCTCGGCCAAGGTCGATTTGGGAGAGACCGTCACGAGCGGCGTCACGACACCCTTACGCTCGACGATTTCCTGGGCGGTGAGCATATTTCCCTTGTCGATGAAGTGGTGGTCGCTCATCCACTGGTCGTTGTAGATCTTGCCGAGGTAGCGGGTGCCGTGGTCGGGCAGGATCACGAGCACGACATCGTCCTTGCCGAGGGTACGGCAGTACTCGAGTGCGCCGTGCACGGCCGAGCCACAGGACCAGCCCACAAATAGGCCTTCGAGGCGCGCAAGCTTGCGGGCCATGATCGCAGCATCCTTGTCGGTCACCTTGATGATCTGGTCCACCAGCTTCATATTCAGGTTGGCGGGGAGAATGTCCTCGCCGATGCCCTCTGTGAGGTAGCTGTAAATCTCGTTGCGGTCAAACTCGCCTGTCTCGTGGTATTTCTTGAACACCGACCCGTATGTGTCGATGCCGATACATTTGATGTTCGGATTTTTTTCCTTGAGATAACGCGCGATGCCCGTCATCGTGCCACAAGTGCCCATACCCGCCACAAAGTGCGTGATGCGCCCTTCTGATTGCTCCCAAATCTCCGGCCCAGTGCTCTCGTAATGCGCCTGCTGATTGCTCAGGTTGTCATATTGGTTGGGGTAATAGGAATTGGGGATTTCCTTGGAAAGCCGCCTGGCGACCGAATAATAGGACCTGGGATCGTCGGGCTCGACGGCCGTCGGGGTCACGACGACCTCGGCGCCCATGGCGCGCAAGATGTCCATTTTTTCCTTGGACTGCTTGTCGGGCATCGTGAAGATGCAGCGATAACCCTTGATGGCCGCCACCAAAGCCAACCCCATGCCGGTGTTGCCCGAGGTGCCCTCGATGATCGTGCCCCCGGGTTTCAGCAAGCCTTGGCGCTCGGCATCTTGGATCATCTTGAGGCCGATGCGGTCCTTGATGCTGTTGCCGGGGTTGAAATACTCGACTTTGGCCAACACCGTGGGTTTCACATGTGAGGCGACCGTGTTGAGCTTGATCAGCGGCGTGCCGCCCATCGTTTCCAGGATATTATTAAGCCACATATTCGCTAACTATTTGCGTTTACCGATGCCGAAATCTACAAAATATCCCCTCAGTACCAAACAATCAAGTAAAAATCAAAAGAATACCCACACCGAGGGGTGTGGGTACAAGCTATTTCAATACAATATTTCGAGAAATCGACTATTCG
>JANMIM010000734.1:0-7435 GCA_031375795.1 Bacteroidota bacterium | reverse complement strand
CGTGGAGATGAAGTACTCCAACACCGAGAGACCTTCTTTGAAGTTCGAGAGAATTGGGTTCTCGATGATCTCACCGGCAGATCCCTTGAGGGATTTTTGCGGCTTGGCCATCAGACCCCTCATGCCACCGAGCTGACGAATCTGCTCACGTGAACCACGTGCACCGGAGTGGAGCATCATGTACACCGAGTTGAAGCCGTCGTTGTCGTTCTCGAGCTGTGTCATCAGCGTCTTGGTGAGCTTCGAGTTGGTTTTGGTCCATTCGTCGATCACCTGGTTGTAACGCTCATTCTCCGTGATGAAGCCCATGCTGTAGTCTTCAGTGATGGCTTCGATCGCTTTGTTCGCTTGGTTGATGAATATTTCCTTCTCTTCTGGGATCAAGACCTCAGAAAGACCGAAAGAAAGACCGCCCGCGAAAGCGTTGCTGAATCCGAGTGCCTTCAAGTCGTCCAAGAAGATCGCGGTGCGCCTCAAACCACATCGTGTGAAGATGTCGGAGATGATGGCGTTCACGTTTTTCTTCGTCAGAACGTCGTTGATGTAAGGCACGTTCTCAGGCACAATCTGGTTGAAGGTCACGCGGCCACAGGTGGTCTCGATGATCTCTGTCTCAGGCTTGCCTGTGATGGGGTGCAGGTGCACCTTGCCGGTTGCGAATTCCTTTTTGGGTACGCGCACCTTGATGTGGGCGTGCTTGGCCAAGCGACCTTCGTTGAAGGCGATGTTGACTTCGCCGAAGCTGGAGAAGGTCAAGCCTTCACCTTTTTGCTTTGGACGGCCCTTGGTCAGGTAATAGATGCCCAAAACCATGTCCTGCGAAGGCAGGGTGATCGGCTTGCCGTTGGCGGGGTGCAAGATGTTGTGCGAAGCCAACATCAATACCATCGCTTCGAGGCAAGCCTCGTTGCTCAACGGTACGTGCACGGCCATCTGGTCACCGTCGAAGTCGGCGTTGAAACCAGTACAGACGAGCGGGTGCAATTGGATGGCCTTTCCCTCGACGAGCTTGGGTTGGAAGGCCTGGATACCCAAGCGGTGCAGGGTTGGGGCACGGTTGAGGAGCACTGGGTGGCCCACCAACACGTTCTCCAAAATGTCCCACACCACGGGCTCTTTCTTGTCGACAATTTTCTTGGCGCTCTTGACCGTCTTGACGATGCCGCGCTCGATGAGCTTGCGGATCACAAATGGCTTGAAAAGCTCAGCCGCCATGTCCTTTGGCAAACCGCACTCGTGCAGTTTGAGTGTAGGACCCACCACGATCACAGAACGACCGGAGTAGTCCACCCTCTTACCGAGCAAGTTTTGACGGAAACGTCCTTGCTTGCCCTTCAGCATGTCTGAAAGGGACTTGAGTGCCCGGTTGGAGTCAGAGCGAACGGCGTTGACCTTGCGGGTGTTGTCAAACAAGGAGTCGACCGCTTCCTGGAGCATGCGCTTTTCGTTGCGCAAGATCACCTCTGGAGCCTTGATCTCGATCAATCGCTTGAGACGATTGTTGCGGATGATCACGCGGCGGTAGAGGTCGTTGAGGTCGGAGGTTGCAAAACGGCCACCTTCCAACGGCACAAGCGGACGCAATTCCGGTGGAATCACGGGCACCATGCGGATCACCATCCACTCGGGACGGTTCTCGATGCGACGGTTGGCAGAGCGGAAAGCCTCGACGATCTTGAGGCGCTTGAGCGCGTCGTTTTTCCTTTGCTGCGACGTCTCGTCTGCAGCCCGCTTGCGCAGGTTGTAGGAAAGATCGTCCAGGTCGATGGTGCTCAACAATTGATCCAATGCGTCTGCCCCCATCTTGGCGACAAACTTATTGGGATCGCGGTCGTCGAGCATCTGATTGTCCTTTGGCAGGGACTCCAGCACGTTGAGGTATTCCTCCTCGGTGAGGAAGTCCATCTTCTCCATGCCATCGACCATCTTCACGCCTGGGTTGATGACGACGTAGCGCTCGTAATAAATGACTTGATCAAGCTTCTTGCCGGTGAGGCCGAGCAGGTAACCGATCTTGCTGGGGAGCGTGCGGAAATACCAGATGTGCGCCACTGGAACGACCAACGCGATGTGGCCCATGCGCTCACGGCGCACTTTCTTCTCCGTGACTTCCACACCACAACGGTCGCAGATGATGCCCTTGTAGCGAATACGCTTGTATTTGCCACAGTGACATTCGTAGTCCTTCACCGGGCCAAAGATGCGCTCACAGAAGAGGCCATCTTTTTCCGGCTTGTACGTGCGATAGTTAATGGTTTCAGGCTTCAGCACTTCGCCATGTGATCTTTCCAAGATCATCTCTGGTGAAGCCAAGCTGATGGTTACCCGCCTGAAATCACTGCTAATCCCTTTCTTCTCCTTGGTTGCGGACATTGACATGCTGCTATATTTTATTCAAGGTTAATCTAAGGTAACTTCAAGAGCCAATCCTCTCAATTCGTGCAACAACACGTTGAAAGATTCCGGTATTCCCGGCTTGGGCAATACATCGCCTTTCACGATGGCTTCGTAGGTCTTGGCACGGCCAAAGACGTCGTCTGACTTGACGGTGAGCATCTCACGCAAGATGTGTGCGGCACCAAATGCCTCCAATGCCCATACCTCCATCTCACCAAAGCGCTGACCACCAAACTGTGCCTTACCACCCAACGGTTGCTGGGTAATGAGGGAGTATGGGCCGATGCTCCTGGCGTGCATCTTGTCGTCGACCAAGTGGCTCAGCTTCAGCATGTAGATCACGCCGACCGTGGTCATCTGGTCAAACCTGACACCGGTCTGCCCGTCGTACAGGTGGCTGCGACCCCATTCAGGCAAGCCTGCCTGCTTGATGTAGCCAGCCACGTCCTCTGGGTGAGCGCCGTCAAAGATCGGGGTTGCGAAACGCATGCCCAGCTTCTTGCCTGCCCAGCCCAAGACCGTTTCATAGATCTGGCCCAAGTTCATACGAGAAGGCACACCTAGCGGGTTGAGCACGATGTCGACCGGGGTACCGTCCTCCAAGAATGGCATGTCTTCGACAGGCACGATCTTGGCTACCACACCCTTGTTACCGTGACGACCAGCCATCTTGTCACCGACCTTGAGCTTGCGCTTCTTGGCGACATACACCTTGGCCAATTTCAAGATGCCCGAAGGCAACTCGTCACCCACACGAATCTGGAACTCCTCGCGGCGGAAAGTTCCTTCGATCGTGTTGTACTTGATCTTGTAGTTGTGGAAGAGGCGCTGCACGTTTTTGTTCAACTCATCGTCCTGAACCCAATCAGAAGGGATGATCTCGAGCCATTTGATGGCTGCGAGGGTCTTTTCGGTGAACTTCTTCCCGGCTGGGATGATTTCCTCGCCGTATTTGTTGCGCACACCGGCCGACTTCTCATTGCCCAAGAGTTGGAGCAACTTACCGGTCATCAAGCGATCCAAATCGGTCAAGTCCGACTTGTACTTGGTTTCCAGGTCGCTGAGCTTCTTCTTGTCGTTGGCGCGGGCCTTTCCTTCTTTCTTGTCCTTGCTGAAGAGCTTCTTGTCGATGACCACGCCCCTTACGGATGGTGGCACACGCAAGGAGGCATCTTTCACGTCGCCGGCTTTGTCACCAAAGATGGCACGCAAGAGCTTTTCCTCTGGGGTCGGGTCGGTCTCACCTTTTGGTGTGATCTTGCCGATCAGGATGTCGCCTTCCTTGACCTCCGCTCCTACGCGGATCAAGCCATTCTCGTCCAAGTTCTTGACAGCTTCCTCGCTCACGTTGGGGATCTCACGGGTGAGTTCCTCTTCGCCACGCTTGGTATCGCGCACCTGGATATCGAACACTTCAATGTGGATCGATGTGAACACGTCCTCGGATACGATCTTCTCAGAGATCACAATCGCATCCTCGAAGTTGTAACCCTGCCAAGGCATGAAGGCTACCAACAAGTTCTTGCCGATCGCAAGTTCGCCATCGTTGGTGGAGTAACCCTCGACCAACACGCTACCTTGCTCCACCTTCTCATACTGCTTCACGATCGGACGCAGGTTCACGGAGGTGTTTTGGTTGGTGCGCTGGAACTTTGGCAGGAAATAGTCGACCACGTTGGTGTCAAAGTTCACCAAGTCGTCGGTGAGCGTGCGCTCGTAACGAATGGTGATCTTGTTGCCATCGACAAATTCGACGACTCCATTTCCTTCTGCAATGATCAGCGCCCTTGAGTCGACGGCGGCTTTTTGCTCCAAACCGGTGCCAACGATCGGGGCCTGTGGACGCAAAAGCGGCACAGCCTGACGTTGCATGTTGGATCCCATCAAAGCACGGTTGGCGTCATCATGCTCCAAGAATGGAATCAAGGAAGCTGCCAAGGACACGATCTGATTGGGGGCCACGTCCATGTAGGTCAATTCCTCTGGCTCGACCAATGGGAAGTCACCCATCTTACGAGCACGAACGCGAGGGTTGATGAAGTGGCCGGTATCGTCGAGCGGGGCGTTGGATTGGGCAATGATGATATTGTCCTCTTCCTCGGCGCTGAGATAGACGGTTTTGTCTTGAACGACGCCACCCGTGACGACACGGTAAGGGGTCTCGATGAATCCCATGTCGTTCACCTTTGCATAGACGCAAAGGGAGGAAATGAGACCAATGTTTGGACCTTCAGGCGTTTCGATCGGGCAGAGGCGACCGTAGTGCGTGTAGTGAACGTCACGTACCTCGAAGCCTGCACGCTCACGGGAAAGACCACCTGGTCCCAAGGCAGACACGCGACGCTTGTGCGTCACCTCGGCCAATGGGTTGGTCTGGTCCATGAACTGGCTCAGCTGGTTGGTGCCAAAGAAGGAGTTGATCACGCTGGAGAGTGTCCTGGCATTGATCAAGTCTGCTGGCGTAAACACCTCGTTGTCACGGATGTTCATACGCTCACGAATGGTACGGGCCATACGTGCGAGACCGACACCAAATTGTGCATACAACTGCTCACCCACCGTGCGGATACGGCGATTGCTCAAGTGGTCGATGTCGTCGACGTGTGCCTTGGAATTTTGCAGTTGGATCAAATACTGCACGATGCGAATGATGTCGATTTTGGTCAAGACCTGCGAGGTCTCATCAAACGTGCGGTGCAATTTCTTATTGAGGCGATAGCGGCCCACCTCGCCGAGGTCGTAACGCTTGTCGCTGAAGAACAACTTGTCGATGATACCGCGCGCGGTTTCCTCATCTGGCGGCTCGGTGTTGCGCAACTGCCGGTAGATCAAGTCCACGGCCTCAGCCTCGGAGTTGGAGTTGTCCTTTTGGAGGGTATTGTAGATGATCGAATACTCGGCAGAGTTGCTGGTATCCGAAACGAGGATCACAATCTTGACGCCGCTGTCTACGATGGTGTCGATGTCGTCTTTGTCGATGACGTGGTCACGTTCGAGCAAGACCTCGTTGCGGGTGATGGTGATCACCTCGCCGGTGTCTTCGTCGACAAAGTCCTCGTCCCAGGTGCGCAGAATCCTTGCCGCAAGCTTTCTGCCGACACACTTTTTGAGATTGACTTTGGAAACCTTGATCTCCTCGGCCAAGCCGAAGATTTCGAGGATGTCCTTGTCAGAGGAATAGCCGATCGCACGCAAGAGCGTGGTCACGGGGAATTTCTTTTTACGGTCGATGTAGGCGTACATGACGTTGTTCACGTCTGTCGCAAATTCGATCCAAGAGCCCTTGAATGGAATGATCCTAGCCGAATAGAGCTTGGTACCATTTGCGTGGAGGCTGGAGCCGAAGAAAACACCGGGGGAACGGTGCAACTGGCTCACGATCACACGCTCGGCACCATTGATCACAAAGGTGCCCGCCTCTGACATGTAGGGGATATTGCCTAGATAAACCTCCTGAACGACGGGAGAGAAATCATCGTTCTCGGCATCGGTGCAGTAGAGGTATAGTTTTGCCTTGAGCGGAACTGCGTATGTGAGTCCACGCTCCTTGCATTCGTTGATGGAGTATTTGGGCGGATCGATGTAGTAATCGAGGAACTCGAGTACAAAGTTCTCCCTAGCATCGGTAATCGGGAAGTTTTCCTGAAACATCTTATGCAGCCCCTCTTCCTTCCTTTTTTCAGGAGGAGTATCGAGCTGCATGAATTCCCGGAACGACTTCAACTGAACCTCAAGCAGGTCAGGGTAGTCAATTACCTTCTTAATTTTGGAGAACGTGATCCGGTTGGAGGTATAAATATTGGCGGCCAATGTCCAGAGAATTAAAGGGTCATCAACAAGATGGGAAGTACATCAAGAGGAAACAGCGATAGACCTGGTTCTTTCAAACCAAGTCTATCGTTGTGATAGAGCCAAGGAGTGGGTCGTCAAGTACAAATTACTTGATCTCGACCACGGCACCAGCTTCGACAAGCTGTGCCTTGATGGCTTCTGCCTCTTCCTTGGAAACCTTCTCCTTGACGGGGCCTGGGGCTGCGTCTACGACGTCCTTGGCCTCTTTCAAACCAAGACCGGTCAGGGTCTTGACGATTTTCACGACGTTGAGCTTATTGGGACCAGCGTCCTTCAGAATGACATCAAACTCGCTTTGAGCAACGACATCATCGTCAACTGCTGCTGCGCCGCCACCGCCACCTGCCACCATCACTGGTGCAGCTGCTGCTGGCTCAATACCGTAATCATTCTTGAGAATATCGGCAAGCTCCTTTACTTCCTTGACGGTAAGATTTACAAGTTGCTCTGCAAATGCTTTCAGATCTGCCATTTTTAGAAATAATTAAAGTGTTTCGAACAATCTATCTCGAGTGTGTAACAGCGAATTGAATTTCTCAGCGCTCTTCGAGCGTCTTGAGCAAACCACCCAGCGTGTTGGCGCCAGAGGTCAGTTGACCCATCAAAATGGTGAACGGTGACTGGAGCAAGCCCAGTACCTCTCCGATGAGTTCGTTTTTGCCTTTGAGGCTTTGCAGGACTTCCAATTGGTCGTCGCCCACAAAGACGGCTTCTTCGACAAAAGCTACCTTCAAGCTCGGCACAGTACCTTTCTTGCGAAAGTCCTTGATGAGCTTGGCGGGAGCCTTGTAGTTCTCGCCTACAAAGAACACGGAGGACTGGTTTTTCAATTCAGGAAACACTCCTGAATAGTCTTTGCCAGTTGCTTCCATGGCCTTGCGGAGCAAGGTGTTTTTGACAACGCGCATCTCAATCCCTGCCTTGAAGCAAAGTGAGCGGAGCGTATTGACTTGAGCCACAGTAAGGCCGCCCGCATCCGTGACATACACGTTTGGGGTTGACTTGAGTTGCTCCTTCAAGTCCAGCACAACAGCATTTTTTTCTTCCCTTGTCATGACTTATACTCCTACTGAGTTGTTGTCGACTTTGATACCAGGACCCATGCTGCTGCTCAAGTAGATCGACCTAAAATAGGTGCCCTTGGAGGAGCTAGGCTTCAATTTCTGCAACACTTGCGTAAGCTCGC
>JANMIM010000063.1:0-1102 GCA_031375795.1 Bacteroidota bacterium | reverse complement strand
GAGCTACTCCCGCAAAAACAAACAGTGGGAGGCGATAGATCGGGCCTGGACCCAAACCAACACTGGTTTCTCGCACTGCAACCGTGGGGAAAGGAGGATTCGAACCTCCGAAGTCGTAAGACAACAGATTTACAGTCTGTCCCATTTGGCCGCTCTGGAATTTCCCCAAAGTTTTGACTTACAAAGAACTTTCACCTGCCTTTCATTTTCATTGAAAATCGCTGAATTTTCAAGACAGATGCATTTTTCAGTCAAAGAGACGCAAAATTAGGGAAACTTTCCCAGCTCTCCAAAGTTCCTGAATCTTTTCTGACTCTTTCTTTCGGGAGAACCCTTTACCCTTTTGCGGACGGCAAAGTTAAACTTTATTTGTTTGGAATCAAATGCGGTTCCATCTTTTTTCCGAAAATTCTTGGATTCGCCGAGCAAGGCTCGCTTTTGGCCCTCGGATGTCCCCGCAACATTATATATATGTGCGGGAGACGATGCCTCCCCCACCCTGCCGTGTTTTTTTTTAGCGCCGATACGATCCTCCGAAAACACTCAACCCAAAAACGCTCCAGATAGGCCCTGACGGCCCGCTGAGGCACGCTATCTTTTTTTCAACTTTTTTTTCGATTTGCATTTGCCTAATTCCAAAACTTTGTTCTATCTTTGAATTGATCGGAATTGGCTTTTAATTCAAAGAGGCGGCTCAGCAAAATTTGCGGGTCGCCTTTTTTCTTGTCCGCTATTTGCCCTGCAGGTATTTGTCCAGATCGCGCACCGAGCTCTCAAACCCAAAGGCATCGTTGACCTTGTAATAGTTGCCGCGGTCGTAGGTGAAGTCGTAGGCAAACTTTGCAAACTCCAATTTTTGTGCTTCAAACGAGAACAACTTGATGAATTCAACCACTTGGCTCGTGAGGAGGCAGTTGTTGCGCGTGACTTGCTTAGCGAGCTGCATCTTGGTATCAGAGAATGATTTGGCTTCGATGCTTACCTTGGCCTCCTCAAATGGACCGGCCTCCATCGGATAGGGGCAGCCCAACGGGCCTGAATACCCTGGCAGCGGATTGGGGCGCACCGGCTCGACGATCACGGGTTGTGGCTGCACGACGAT
>JANMIM010000679.1:0-1407 GCA_031375795.1 Bacteroidota bacterium | reverse complement strand
AGAGCCAGCCGTCAAACGCTTTGTCGAATTTTACCTCGCCAACGCGAAAAAATTGGTTACCGATGTGAAGTACATTCCGCTTACTGACGAAGCCTACAGCCTGATCAACGACCGCTTTGAAAAGATGCAAATTGGAACCGGTTACGGTGGTAAGTCTGAGTTTGGCCTGCGGATTGATGGTTTGGTCATGCGTCCAAAGCACCCTGAAGTTCTTTTGCTCACTGAAATAACCCTGGGGGTCGTCCCGTTCCCCAAATCGCTGCACGCCATATTCCACTTGAAACTTGCCATCGTACCGGTACCGCTTGCTGTAGGCCGAGCCGACCTCCAAGCGGTAGCCGCCCTTGGAAAAGATGTCCCCGCGAAAGAGCAGGTCCACATGGTCGTTGATCGCAAAGTAATAGCCTCCGTTGCGCAAAAAGAATCCCCGGTCGGCTGCCTCTCCATAGGTGGGCATGACCAGGCCGGAGCGCGGCCCGGTTTGGTTGGGAAAGAATCCAAACGGCACTACGATCGGCAGCGGCAGGTCCTCGATCACGAGCATGAGCGGCCCAGTGATGATTTTCTTGCCTGGGATGATCTTGAGTTTGCTGGACCGGATATAATAGTGTGGATGCTCCAGGTCGCAGCTGGTGAATTTCCCGTTCTTGATATAATAGGTAGAGTCATTTTCCTTGCGCACATACTGCCCGATGATGTACTCCTCGCCTTGCTTGGTGCGCGCCATCGTCACGAGACCCTTTTGGGACTTGAAATTGTAGCTCATGCGGTCGGCTTTATAAGCCTGCTCATTCTCCGCAAAGCCCGGTCGCCCATTTTTCTGGCCCACGCTGTCTACTAAACCATCCGCATACATGGTGTTCTTTTCCCAGTCGACCGCCACCGAGTCGGCCGTGAGTTTCATCTTGTCATAGTTGAGCGAGCCGCCCTTGTGGAGGTAGAGCGTCTTGTTTTCCATGTCCAGCAGCATATAATCGTCAGCTTTGTAGGAAATGGAGTTCTTGAGATCGCTTTGGCGCTCGAGGTCGGCCAGTTTCAAGGTTTGGATCGAATCGTTTTTTCCCTTGGGCCCACCTGCGGCAAGGTTATTGATGGAGTCCTCGGGAGTCAGGATGCTATCGGTGGGAACGATTTGCTGCGCGCTTGCGTATGAAGACACCGAGACGAGTGTCATCAAAAGCAACGATTGTATGAAAAAAGATACAAAAACGCGGCGCATTCTGGATTCTATGGGTTGAAAAGCTACCTCCTTGTTGCGAATTTTGTGCCAAATTAACGTATCGATCGTTATTTCTATGAAAAAACTGAAATGGCCCCACTTGATCGTCCTCCTTCTGGCAGGGGGCGTGGCGAGTTCGTTCCATTCAGTATTTGAGATTTGACCTTGGACGTTGGCGGCAAGCTCGA
>JANMIM010000639.1:0-6585 GCA_031375795.1 Bacteroidota bacterium | reverse complement strand
AGCCCACCGCGACGACCTGTGCGCCGGTAAGGGTCGCGAGGTCGATCACAAGCTCGGGCTTGTATTTCTTGGCGTAGGCGAGCGCATCGGCGAGCAGCATGCGGCCTTCGGCGTCGGTGTTCAAGACCTCGACGGTGCTGCCGTCGTACATCGTGATCACATCGCCGGGCGTGTAGGCGTTGCCGCCAGGGCGGTTGTCGGTTGCTGGAATGAGGCCGACCACATGCAATTGCAGGTCCAGGGCGGCGATGTTGCAAAACGTGCCGATGACCGCTGCTGCGCCTGCCATGTCTGACTTCATGGAGTCCATGCTGTTGGGTGTCGGCTTCAGGCTCAAACCGCCCGTGTCATACACCACACCCTTGCCCACCAGGATAATGGGCTTCTTGTTTTTGGCCTTTTTGGGTTTCCACTCCAAGATGGAAAAGGTGGGCGGGTCCACGCTGCCAGTATTGACGGCCAGCAGGCCACCCATCTTCAACGCGCGAATTTTTTGCTTGTTGAAGACTTCTGTGTGAAAGCCAAACTGCTTGCCTAGCTCCACGGCCTTGTCGGCGAGCGCCTCGGCCGTGAGCGTGATCACAGGCTCATTCACCAGATCCCTTGCGATCATGGTCGCAGCGGTGATCTTGGCATAGCGGTCCACGAGGGCGGCTCCGTCCTTGAGGGAGGAGACCACGGTGGCTGTGGCGAGCGTATTGGGTTCCTTTTTGCTTTTGTAGCGCAGGAATTGATAGTTGCTGAGCGGAATGGCCTCGGTGACGGCCGCAATTTGTGCAGCGCCCCCGCCGGGATAGGCGATCACCAGCTTCGTGAAGTTGTGGTCGTTCACATGTGTCACAATGCCGTGGGTGCCTTTGCGCAGTCCCTCGCACTCATCTGATGGGTTGCCGATGCCGATCAAGACAAGGTTGAGCTTCCCGTCGAATCGGTAGGTGTAAAAACCCTTTTCGGCGGTGGCGGCATCGACTGCGAGGTCGGTACCGAGTGACTTTTGCACGTATTCGGCAACCGCACCCACGTTTTGATTTGATACTAAAACCCCGAACAAGATGTCTTTGGAGGGTTTGGGCGCCTTGCCGGTATGTTTCAGTTCCATTCTGATTTTTCTGATATTCTAAAACGAGCCGTTAAATTTACGATTCTCATGCAGAATCTAAAACCAAAGAAGCAGTTGGGCCAGCATTTTTTGGCGGACGAGAACATCGCCCGCAAGATTGTGTCCCTGCTAGACGACCGTCACGAAGGCCCAATCATCGAAATTGGACCCGGCATGGGCGTGCTGACCAAGTATTTGGTAGACAAATACCCTGAAGTATGGGTGGTGGAATTTGATGGGGATGCCGTCGAATATTTGCGAAAACGATTTGAAGGCACGCATTTGCGCATCATTCACGGAGATTTTTTGAAGTGGGATTTTGCTGAATTGGCTGGCCGGGGGGCGCGATTCATCGGAAACCTACCTTATAATGTGTCGTCCCCGATTTTTTTCAGGCTGCTGGAGGAGCATCTGCTGGTACAGCAAGGGGTCTTCATGGTTCAAAAGGAAGTCGCAGACCGTTTGTGTGCCAGTGCGGGCGATTCGGGCAAGGAAAGCGGGATTCTCACGGTGCTCACAGACGCCTATTTCGAACGCAAGATGCAATTCAAGGTCGCGCCCACGGTGTTCAAGCCACCGCCCAAGGTGGTCAGCGCCGTTTTCACGCTTCAGGCAAAGCCAGACCAACCTGCAGATTTTGAGTCGCTGAAAATTTTGGTCAAGGCTGCCTTCGGACAACGACGCAAGACCTTGAGAAATTCGATCAGGCACCTGGAGTTCACGGTAGCTCCCGCCGACTCCTTGCTGGACCTCAGGGCGGAGGCTGTCAGCACTTCGGAATTCGTGCAATTGTCAAAATTGTTGGTTAATCCGAAAAAGTAGCGCCATTTATTTACATTTTGCTTGTTTTTGTAGAACATGCTTGTTATCTTTGCCATGTTGTCGGTCGATTTTTGGATTTTATCGGCCTGTCGACGGGTATTTGAGCATTAGGGGAGAATGAGGAGTGGATTTGTAAGTATGACTCAAAATGATGACACCAATAGTAGATTCGTTGTTTGATTCGATCCGTGTGATCGTGGCGCGCGCCCGTGAGCGGGTGTACCATGTTGCAAATTCAGTTTTGCTGGAAACGTATTGGCAGATCGGCCGGCTCATCGTGGAGGATGAGCAAGGTGGGGAGGAGCGCGCCTCCTATGGCAAGGCGACGCTGAAAAACCTGTCTTCCAAGCTCAGCCTGGAGTTTGGTAAGGGATTTGATGAAAGCAACCTGCGCAACATGCGAGCCTTTTTTCAAGCATTTCCAATTTGTGACGCGCTGCGTCACGAATTGAGCTGGACTCATTACCGCATCCTGAGCCGCATCGAAGTGCCTGCCAAGCGCGCTTATTATTTGCAGCAATGCGCCGAGGCTGGCTGGAACAGTCGATTGCTTCAGCGCAATGTCGACAGCATGCTGTTTGAGCGGGCAGTGGAGTTGCCTGCGCCCAGCGAGGACGCCAAGCCATCGCATGTCGTGAAAGACCCCTATATTTTTGAATTTTTGAACCTGCCGAGCGGTGCAGATACAAAGGAAAGCAGCTTGGAGTCTGCGATCATCGACCACATTCAGTCCTTTTTGTTGGAGTTGGGAAAAGGTTTCGCCTTTGTAGCCCGGCAACAGCACATCGTGACCGATACGGCTGATTTCTACCTTGACTTGGTGTTCTACAACTACATTTTGAAATGTTTTGTGGTGATCGATCTCAAAACGGGGCCGCTGGACCTGCAAGGCATCGGGCAAATCGATATGTATGTGCGCATGTATGACCACCTCAAACGCGGGCCCGATGACAATCCGACGATGGGAATTTTGCTGTGTACCGAAAAGGACGAGACGATCGTGAAATATTCGGTATTGGCAGAGAACAAGCAGCTATTTGCGAGCAAGTATTTGCTATGCATGCCAAAGGAGGAGGATTTGAAAAATCTGATCGAACAGGATCGGGAGCGGTTTGCCCTGGAGGGCAAGGGTTTCTGAAGAGGTCGTGAAGTGTAGCCAATGAGGGCCTCTCACGCCAATCCCTGGAAGCAAGTGCGAAGAAAACAATATTTTGAAGCTGTGTGGATCGATTCCTAGTACAACGGTTACCTTTGCCTTATGCCAAAAAATCACCCCATTCTCCTCAATCCCGGCCCCGTGTCGGTGCCGCAGTTTGTGTTGGAAGCGATCTCACGGCCAGTGATACACCAGCGCACTGCGGCCTTTGATTCGTTCTTTGCCCAGTTCCAAACCGATCTGCAATACGTGTTTCAAACCCAGTCGCCGGTGATAGCGATGCCAGGAACTGGAACGTTTGGGGTCGAATCGGCGATGTTCAGCTTTTTCAAGGCAGGCGACAAGGTGGCGATCCCTGCCATGGGGAAATTTTCTGAACGATGGGTGGCGTTTGGGATGTCCCTTGGGCTGGATGTGATCCCGATGGGGGTTGCCTGGGGACACACCTTTGCGGTGGAGCATGCAATGTCGGTTTTGGAGTCATATCCAGATCTCAAGGGCTGGGTGCTGACCCATGTCGAGACCTCGACAGGGGTGGCGATCGACTTGGAAGAAATCGCGTTTGCCATCAAGTCCACTGCCCCCCACCAACTCCTTGTAGTCGATGCGATCTGCTCAGTGGGGATTCAAGCCATCTATACAGATGCCTGGCAGCTGGATGTGGTGGTCGCTGCTAGCCAAAAGGGGTTCCAGAATCCAGCAGGGACAGTGTATGTATCGGTCGGGAGCCAAGCCGCTGCGCAGCTCGACCAACCTGCATCGGCAGATTACCGCCACCTGGGGCACTACCTCCGGTATTTGCGGGATGGGGCCTACCCCTTTACGCCGCCCGTGCAGATGTTTTATGGTGTGCAAGCTGCTCTCGCTCGCATGCGTGCGGAGACCATGCCCGTAGTGTGGAACCGAACACATGCCTTGAGCCGATATTTCAAAGGGGAGGCCCAGGGATTGGGGGCGCATATATATGGAGAAGGCAATGCCGATGCGCTCACCGTTGTGAGTTTTGGGCGTTGCAGTCACGACCGCATTCGGGAGCAGTTGGTCACCCTTCATGGGATCGAGACCGCCGGCGGGCAAGACCAATTGGAGGACCTAGCCATTAGAGTTGGCCACTTCGGCCCAGTGACTTTTGAGGATATGGCCGCTTGCATCGATGGATTGAAGTCAATCATGAAAAAGGAGGCACTATGAACATTTTATTGATCGATTCCTTTCCCGAAAAAATGATCGTGCAGCTGCGCGCATTGGAGCAGGCTGTGCGCTATGAACCCGGTTGGGACAAGTCTGAGGTGCTCGCCCACCTCGAGGATGTGGACATTCTGGTGATGAACTCAAAAGTCAATGCAGACGCAGAGCTGCTGGCGCATGGCCCTCGTTTGAAAATGATCTGCCGGGCGGGAGTGGGCATGGATCATTTTGACTTGCCATTGCTGGCTGCGCAGGGCATCGTTGCGCTGAATACCCCGGGCGCCAATGCGATTCCGGTTGCGGAGCAGGCGGTCGGAATGTTGCTGGGCATGATGCACAACATCGCTCGAGCAGACAGGCAAGTGCGCCAATGGCAATGGCTAAGGGAGGAAAACCGAGGCACGGAGCTGCACGGGAAGACGGTAGGTATCATCGGCTACGGCAATACAGGATCGGCGGTGAGCAGGTGCCTCTCGGGTTTTGGGTGCAGGGTCTTGGCCTATGACAAATACAAGCATGGATATGCCAGCGATCAAGTGGAGGAGGCGAGCTTGGAGCTGATCCAAATGCAAGCCGTTGTCTTGAGTCTGCACATTCCGCTCACAGAGGAGACCGACGGCTGGGTGGATGCGGAGTTCCTAGGGCGTTTCCAGAAGCCGATTTGGCTATTGAACTTGGCCCGCGGCCCGATCGTACCACTCGAGGGCCTCATCACCGCGATCGACAAAGGACACGTGATTGCTGCAGGCCTGGATGTGCTGGAAAATGAGAAGCTGGCCACGCTCACCTCGGTTCAGGAGGCAAGCCTGGAGCGCCTATTTTCCAATGACCGCCTTTTGTTTACGCCACATATCGGCGGATGGAGCCATGAGTCTTTGGATCGCATCAACGACCGGGTCGTGCAGGGAATAGCAGCCTACCTGGGCCTCCAAGGTAAGCAAGTGTAGTCGCGCCTTTTGCAATCACCTTGTGGTGACCTGGCCAACGGTCCCTCTGCATCTGGTTATGCGATAGGGGGCTGTAGGGCCAGTTTCGCTTGGGTCTGCTGCTGGGGTTGGCATGTGCCCGGTGGGGGACGACGGTACCCCGAAAGCACCCAGCCCGGGTGGCTCGAAAGTGGGCAGCCGGGAATCGCCCCGAAAAGATCGCTCCAAGAAAAGGACGATCCAGACCGCTCTTTGAAATGATGGATACGCAATCGAGGACTACTTGGCCTTGGCCTCCAACCAATTTTCCATGCGCAGGAGCTCGCCCGTGGAAGGGTCAAATGGGATGTTTTGGTGGAATTCCTTGAGGTCGGCAAGCTGCCGCTTGGCAGACTGCAGGGTTTTCTTGATGTCGAGGCTGTTTTTGTGCCATTCAATCAAGATCTGGATCAGTTTCATCGGGCGGTAGATCTCGCTGTTTTTCTGGGTGCGCCTCACAAACTGCCTCATGTTGAGGATTTTTGTTTCCAACACGTCAAACAGGCCGGCTTCATAGAGCACCATGATCTCATGGAGCCTGAAAGTCAGGTTCCAACCGACCTTGTCTCCCAGCAATGGGGTGGCGTCGTTGAGCGCCCGCAGTGCCTCGCTGACGCGCTTGGTCTTGAACAACAGGCAGCTGTGGTTGTAGTGCCAGATGGCTGCACGAAAGGGGGAAGCCGAAAAGCGGGGATGCGCAAATGCCTCTTGGATGATGGATTCAGCCTTTTTCCAATCTTCAGAGAAGAAAGCGATGCGAAATGCGGTGCCCGCCACCACCAAGGAGTTGGTCTCTTCCTTGGAAAAGTGGGTCATGGTCTCGTCGGCATACTTCTGGGCCTCCTTGAGGTCGCCCTTGCGCAGGGAGGTTTCGGTAAGCTGGAAAAAGGCACTTCCGAGCCGTTGCTTGGAGCGCACAGACGGTTCCTTGCGGATGAGTTCGAGCTGGAGCTTGCAGTATTTCTGCGCCTCACTATAATTATATGTGTATTGCAGAAACAGGATCTTGCTGAGAAGGAAATAATAGTGGGCAAGGGGGGACTTGGTTTGCTTGGCAATGAGCTCGATCTGGTCGATCTTTTGGGCCATCTCGCTGAGCTGGTCATCTTTGAGGGAGGTCTGGGTCAGCACGTTGGTGACGGCATAGTGGAGGATGGCGGCCTCATTCACGAGGTAGTTCTCCTTGTTGAGTTGGAGCAGCTTGGCGGTGCTCTTCTCAAACTCCTTGACCGACAAGTTGATGCTTTGGCTGCGGTGCAGGAGCATCTCTGCCCAAAAGAGCTCATTGTGGAGGGAGAACTTGCGGCTGTTGGCGACGACCTGCAGCAGCAGGTTCTTGCTGGCCATGTAGGCAC
>JANMIM010000055.1:0-2947 GCA_031375795.1 Bacteroidota bacterium | reverse complement strand
TTTTCGAAATACGTGAGTTCGATCGCAAAATCAAACGGGCCGGGGGCATCTGCGGGAATCTCAAATGCAAACGACTCGGGCTTGGTGTTGCTGAGCGTGAAATCTGCGGGGTCTGATTCACCCACGAAGATCGCGCGACGGTTTTGTGCACTACAGGACAGCACAAAAACCATGGCCACCATGAGGGCCAAAGTTGCCAAATGCGTATGCTTTTGCGGCTTCATATTTAGCATCTGTTCGGGTTGGTCATTCCTCGCTGTCCCCGGCAGAGGGCTTGCGGGTAGGATCCTCGACAACGCCCATCGCCGAAAACTTGGCGATGCGGTGCTCGATCAGTTTCTCGACCGTCTTGGTTTTCAGGTATTTGATGTCCTTCTTGATCTGCTCCTTCACGTTGCGGCAGGCTTCCTCGGGATTGCGGTGCGCGCCACCCAATGGCTCCGGAATGATGCCATCGATGATTTTCATACGCAGGTTGTCATCGGCGGTGAGTTTGAGCGCCTCGGCAGCCTCCTCCTTGTGGTCCCAGCTCCGCCAAAGGATGCTGGAGCAGGATTCTGGGGAAATCACAGAATACCAGGTGTTTTCCAATTGATAGATGCGGTCGCCAACCCCGATGCCCAAGGCACCGCCAGAGGCACCCTCACCGATGACGATGCAGATGATCGGCACCTTCAAGCGCGCCATCTCCAAGAGGTTGCGGGCGATGGCTTCGCCTTGGCCACGCTCCTCGGCACCCAAGCCAGGAAATGCGCCCGGGGTGTCGATGAAGGTCACGACCGGTTTTTCAAACTTCTCGGCGAGCTTCATCAGCCTCAAGGCCTTACGATAGCCTTCGGGATTGGGCATCCCGAAGTTGCGGTATTGGCGCGACTTGGTGTCGCGGCCTTTTTGCTGCCCGATGAACATGACGGTTTGGTGGCCGATTCTCCCAAATCCGCCCACGATCGCCTTGTCGTCGGCAAAGTTGCGGTCCCCAAACAGCTCGATAAAATCCTCTGCGATATGCTCGATGTAGTCCAGTGTATAAGGACGCTGCGGATGGCGCGAGAGTTGCACGCGCTCCCAACGGCTCAGGTTCCCGAAGATCTGCTGCTTCAGCACCTCGATCGCCGATTGCATTTCGGTGATCTGCTTTTCCATCTCCACCACCTTCTCCAAGTCCTTCTTTCCGCCCTTGGCCCGCTTTTCATCGGCACGCGTGCGCACCTCGTCCAGTTTCTTTTCCATCTCGACGATGGGCTTCTCAAACTCCATTATGACGGTACTCATCTTTGCAACCTCCGGTTTTCAGTGTCGGATCAACAAAAGTAAGTAGAAGGCGGGAAATGTGCCACGAGAAATCGTCTGAAACGCTCCGTTGTGGAAAATCAGTTGGCCGCCTTCGTCGGTTTCCATGCCCAATCGAGAGCCCCTGCAACAGGCTGTCGGTGATTCCAAGCCGCCGTTCACGGACAATTTTGGTGGGAACGCATGGGCGGCGTCGCCTCCTAAGTCTTCAAACATGCGCACGCACTGGGGGCGGGCGCGGTGCCCATTGCTGGACGCCAGTGGAGTCACATGTACACCATCCACATACAGCCACGCTTTGTGCCATTTGCGCCGTGACATTCGACCCCACTTATAAACAGGCATTGTTTTAATCAGGAGGCGGAAAATCGCGAAGTTCTTTCGTAATTGTCGCCGTCTTACCAATTGTTTTACTTCTAAATCGTCTTTCAATGAGAAGAAATCGACTACTTCAATTCGTATTTACATTGGGGTTATGCCTGGGCTTGCACGCGCTTTCGCAGGCGCAAACAGTGGTTTGCCCTGGAAGCCAAGTCTATCTCACGGTGGGCAGTCACCGCGGAGCCGTGCAATGGCAAATCTCTACCGACGGCGGCACGACATGGGGCACCCTTGTCGGGGCCACCAACGACACCGCTGCCGTCGCGGCCACACACAACGTGTGGTACCGTGCGGTGATTACCGAGGGCACCTGCAATCCCGTTTATTCAGACACCAGCCATGTGCTGATTTCCAATTTGGATGCCGATGCAGGTCCCGACAGAACAGCCTGTGCCGGACCTGTCATGATCGGTGGATCACCTGCGGGCTCGGGCGGTACAAGCCCATATACCTACAACTGGACGCCTTCAGTCTCCTTGAGTTCACCAGCTGTGGCAAACCCCATCGCATCGCCGGTCGTTCCCACAACCTACGTGCTGACGGTGACTGACGCGATGGGATGTGTGGCCATGGATACTGTTGCGGTGGATACGGGGGCAGGATCGGGCGGCTCTGACTCGACCGCATTTGCCTTCACGGGCGGCGTTCAGACCTTTGTGGTGCCGCCTTGTATCGATTCGATCGGCATCCGTGCCTGGGGTGCGCAAGGTGAAAATGCCCTTGTGGGCGGAGCCACGGGTGGCCTCGGCGGCTATGCCTATGGCAAGCTCGCTGTGACTCCGGGAGAAACCTTGAACGTTTATGTCGGAGGCATGGCCGGATACAACGGTGGCGGTCAGGGTGGGATCAATGGCAATGACGTATTCAGTGGCCTACCGATCGGGACTTTTGGCGGGTATGGGGGCGGCGGCTCTGATGTGCGCCGTGGCGGTACTGGCCTGGGCAATCGTGTCATCGTCGCAGGCGGTGGCGGCGGCGCTGGCCACAATGGTGTATGGCCAGGTTGCCAGACAGCTGGCCCAGGTGGCAATGGAGGTGCAGGTGGTGGCGGTACGGGCCTCGCTGGTACCGCTGGCGTGGGTACGCCTTGCAACTGTCAGGGTGGCGGTGGCGCAGGTGGAGCGGGTGGCACCAATGCCGTCGGCGGCCTGCACGGCGCCTATGCCGGCAACACGGCCTGCTTGCGAACCTCATGGGGACCGGGCGCCGATGGTGCCCTCGGCGTCGGTGGCGCAGGATCGCTCCTTTACCACAATGGCTCTGGTGGCGGCGGCGG
>JANMIM010000547.1:0-10545 GCA_031375795.1 Bacteroidota bacterium | reverse complement strand
CATTCGGTTTTTCCATACTACTGGCAATCATCCCGATAAGCATAAAAAAACAATTGGTCATATTTCGACCTCTGGCGATGTTGCCCTGGGATCCCATTGCAGGCATGGTCCTCAAAGCAATCTCTACAACATCACCCGCAGGATCGCCAAATCATCCGTCGGCCGTTGCCCGTGCCGTTGCGCAATATCCTTGAGCCGCGCCTGCAACATCGTGGTTGCATTGCAGCCCTCCGTGTCGCGTAGCAAGGCTTGCACGATGCCCTCGACGGCGATCGGCTCAAATTCTCCCACGACCGCTTGCTGAAAACTCAGGATGCCGTCGCTCGCGATGCTCAGGTCGCGCACATCTGCGAGGCTGAGCCGCTGCGTCTGCGCGGCATACCATTCCTCGAAGTCCTCATGCAAGTGGTAACCCAAATAATCTGGCCGATTGTCCTGCTCAAATTCGGTGCCGATGCCGTTGCAATCCACCCATCCGTCGCCGACGACGATGACCTCTGCGGTTTGCGTTTTTACATCCACCAACGCCAAAATCAAAGTGCAGAGCAATTCCGATTTTTCTAGTTGGATGTGGTTTTGGAGGAAGCGCAATTCCTCAAACAGCCGCCGCAAGATCACCTGCTGCAATTCCCGCAAATCCATCTGATTGCGTTCGCGAAAGGCCGCGAAATCCAGTTCGCGGGCGATCTTGCGCAGCAGTTTTGCGCACAATGTGCTGGGCAGGTGGCTGTCGGTGCCCATCGTGCAGCCATCCATCACGGCGAGCAAGTGCCTGCCGGGTCCGACCTCGGCGGTGATCAGGTCGTCTTCGCAGTGCGTGGTGTGAAAGGTGCCAATTTGGAGGAGGGTGTAGGGTTTCATGGGCTGTGATGGGGCAAAGGTAGGGCATTCAAATGGATATCTCAAAGGCTTGATGAAAGCTCGACGCTTTTGCGAAAGTTTTGCCAAACATCATGTTCGTTATTCCCCTCAGTCCCAAAGATGGTCAAAAAACTTTGCAAAATAGAGCAACCCTTGTCGTTTCCGTTCTTCAACAGCTTCTAACCCCATCGCATGAAATTTCTGGCGATTCAACTGGTAATCGAAACTAAAGATGATTGTATCTAGGATATTGATCCATGTTTCAACCATCTTTTCTTCGGTTGACCCATATGGCAAAAACTCAGGAATCAACCACTCTGGAATAGCCATCATCTCATTTGACGCCCACTTTTCACGAAAGGCAATGAGCCTTGGCAAAGCGAATTCACTGAAGGCGACCTTCAGATTCCATACGTGCCATTCTGGAAAGCTGTCTTGTGGCACCTCTTCGCCATCGAAATTGCTTTCTCCATTTCCAGGAGATGAATCGTCTTGCTCCATCTCAAATCAATTTTCTCCTTCGTGCTTCTGTTATTCCAATTCTTGAATTTTTCCACCCGCATTTCACCTGCAAGTTGTGGCCCCAAGATTTCATTTTCTGACTTTCATGGTAGACCAAAGCTCAGGAAAACGAGGTCTCAATCCTCCTCACCCCGGTTGAAGGCATCCGTAATGTTTGCAAAGGCATCCAAGATGTAGCCACTTTCCACTAATCCCTGGACTGCCTTGGCAATTGATTCCTCAGAAAGATCCTCCAGGATCACCATGTTGGTTGCCCAAAAGAATGATCTCTCTTCTTGTTTGAGCAGCCGTTGTACGTTGCGAATTGTGAACAATGTGCCCCAGTAAATTGCTCCATCTTCAAAGTGAATGCGTAGATCGATGTTGTCATCGAAAATGTCCTTAAGTTGGGGAACATAAGGATATTCGATACGATATTTCTGACTATTGGGCATATATTTTCATTACTCTATTGATTACCGCTTGTTCGTTGGACTTATTGGAATAAGCCAATACTTCAATTGTATCTCCTACATTCCGAAAGTACACCCTGCCACCGCTATCGGAACGAAGTTCGGAGATCCCATTTCCAATTGATTTTGAGCCTATCCCAGGATCCATATTGCCATTTTTCATCCTCGAAATAAGCGCATTTACATCATCCCTAATTCTATCGTTGCCTTGAAATGTTTCCTTGGCATATTTTAGGATCACGCTGTCTTCCTTCACCTTCGAGATGAATCTCTTGGGTTTCGTGGTAGGCGTCTCCGGTTCCTTTTCCTTCTTCTCATCCTTCCCACTAAAATCCCGATCCACCACATCTGGCTTGTGCTTCTTCGTAAACTGCACAATCCGATAATGCCCGGGCTCTGGCAGCGGTTCCTTGCGGTAGCCATTGACAGCCTCTGAGGTCTTGGCGATGCCACCCAGTATGCCGAGCAGGACATCGACGGGAGTGTCGATCGCGTCGTGCTTCTCGGCGATGGCCGTGGCGATTCCGAGCCGGATCTTCCAATCGATGTCGTCCTTGTCATTGTTGTCGCCGTCTGGCGTCTTGTCTCCTCCGGGTACCTCGGGGCCATCGCCCTGCGGCTTCTTCTTGCCACCGCCGGGGGTGAGCTTGTCGGCGACTTTGAGGATTTTGGTGGCTAAGCCGGCCAGCTTGGGGGAGTGTTATCCAAAACGGTTACCAAGTCAAAGAACGCACCCTTCGGAATCCCGATGGCCTTGAAAGATACTCGTTTTTTGCATTTATCGGCAGGAGTAATTCAAATTCCGCGCTATAAAAGGCAGAATCGGATTCGCCATGGACGAAGTCAACCGCTATCACTTGGTAGCCGTTAGTCTTTCCCCTTCTTCTCGTTGCGTTTCTTTTCTACCCAGTTCATCAACATTCCATCGACCTTTTCCAGCCATGTCTGGTATGTGAGCCCAATTCCTGGCGCATAGATATTGGCGTACAAATCGCCGGTAACAATTTCACGAAGTGTAACCTCATCATGGGCAGCATTGATAATTACTCGTAATTGGGCGCGCAATTCCAAAAGCCAACTTGCGCGCTCCCTCTCACAGTAATCATCGATTGCGTTTTCCCAAGTGCCGTACTCGGTGGTCCAATCGTTGTGTAATTGACCGCCAAACATATTGATAAGGTCAGCATATTTTTCGGAATCTTCGTGATTATCTTTCATTTTACTAACGCCTTACAGTATAGGAAGTGTGAAAATACCAGCCCAATGGACTACTTTTGGAACGACGAATAAGAAAGAAAGCCCGATTTGTCGGCTTCGATTTCTGTTCCCCTCTTTTCAAAACATTACCGACGAAATAGTCAAAGTCCATCATTTTGGACATTTGGGCTTGTTCCCCTTTCAGCCATTGATCGATTTCAAATTTATACTTCTTTACAAAACTCCCTTGCGCACGATTCGCAGCTGCTTCATTGGTGAAAGTTGAGACAACGTCCTTATCTGGTTCCGCTTCCAAGCGCTTTTTCATCCAGTTGTCAGACTTCCCGACATGCATATCCACCGTATGTCCCATGCCAGGACCTTCATGGTCATTGACATTCCTACGCTCGTTCCCACTATAATTCAGATCTACGGGCGCAGGCTTGTGCTCCTTCTTCTTCTTCGTAAACTGCACAATCCGATAATGCCCTGCCTCCGGCAGCGCTTCCTTGCGGTAACCATTGACCGCCTCGGAGGTCTTGGCGATGCCGCCGAGGATGCCTAGCAATACATCGACGGGCGTGTCGATCGCGTCGTGCTGCTCGGCGATGGCCGTGGCGATGCCGAGCCGGATCTTCCAATCGATGTCGTCCTTGTCATTGTTGTCGCCTTCGGGCGTCTTGTCTCCTCCGGGTACCTCGGGGCCATCGCCCTTCGGCTTCTTTTTGCCACTGCCGGGGGTGAGCTTGTCGGCGACTTTGAGGACCTTGCTGGCGATGCCTGCAAGCTTTGGGAAGTATTTGCCGAGCTTGCCGATGAGCTGCACGGCGATGCTCTCGCCCACGGTGACCACGGCCAACACGATCTCCGTGACGATGCTGCCGATGATCTTGCCGCGGAAAAACATCATCTTGTACTCATCGCCGTGGTTCCAGTTGGCCATGAAGTCGCTGATGCCGGCCTTGCCCATGTTGATGACGCTCATGGCCATCTCCAAGGCCTTCTCGGGCGACATGTCCTTGACCTTGTCATAGATGTCCTTGATGCTCATGAACAGTGAGCCATCCAAGACGCCTTTGATGGCGTCGATGATGCCCTTGGCCGTGTCCCAAAGCCCGGTAAGCATGCCCCAAAGGTCTCCATAGATGCCCGCTTGCAGGCCGATCGAGAAGCCCGTAAGCGCCTTGCCGGCGGCCACCGCGAGGTTCAGTGCCGCCGGACGCGCACCTACCACGCCCGATTCTTGCAATAATTTGATGTAGCCTGCTGGTGGCAGCCAGATGTTGCTGCCGATCACCACCTTGGAGGCTGCATAGAGCGCAAAGTTGTCTGCCATCCATGGATCGGCAAAGTTGCGCAGCTTGTTGTCATCTTTCCATTGCTGTGCCTTTTCCCAATCGACCGAGATGCCGCTGCGACCTGCATTGGCTGCAAGCACGGCTGCGGCGAGGGTGGTGTAGTCGTTCCCGGTTTTCAGGGACCACTTTCCCGTGTCGACATAGTGCTGCTTGAGGATGGTGGTGAGGTCGGGCTCGGTGATGTGGTGGATGTCGGCCATGTAGTCGGGCATGCCCATGGCGACATAACTTTTGTTGATCCAGCCAGTGACCCCGCCGCCCACCACGAAATAGTGGCCATTGCAATTGTCCTCAGCGATCACATGCACGGCGTCGTTGTAATAGAGCTTGCCGATGGCAGGCAATGTCGGGTCGGGCTTGCTGCGCACGTTGACGCCGGTGGTCTTGGCGGCCTGGTATTGGGCAGCGGGGGCGCTCACGCGGCCTGGTTGGTTCACGCTCGGGCCCTTGTAGGCTTCCAGTTGTGGTTTGGTCGGGTCCTCGGCTTTTTGGACGATGGATGGGCCCCCAAAGTTGCCGACGGTGGCTTGCTTCTCGCCGCCATCAGCCGTTTTCATTTGCGCGGCTGCCTCCGAACCCATCTTGTCGGCCTCGGCTTCCAGGGCATGGTCGGTGTTCACGGCCATGCCGCCTTCCTGGCCCGTCGCCTGCACGCGGCCTTCGCGCTGCTGCACCACGTGCGCGAGCTCGTGGCCGATCAGTTCCTGGCCTGCCTGCGATTTCGGATCAAACTGGCCGGGGGCGAAGTGGATTTCGTTGCCCTGGGCATAGGCGAGGGCACCCATTTCGTCGGCTTTGGAACTGTTGGCGTTGACCTTGACATCGCCAAAGTTCGCTCCGAGGCTGCCTTCCATTTGGCTGCGCAGGTCGCCAGGGAGGTCGCCGCCTCCCATTGCGGCGCCCGCGTCGCCATCGCCTTTCTTGAATTGTGCTGCCCCGCCTTCCTCGGGAGCATCTGGGGGCGCGGCGGTGATGGCAAATGCAGGCGGCTTGAGGAAGTTGTTTCCTTCCGATTCCAGTTGTTTGGAGGCCTTGTCGGGGCCATGCTCATTTTGTTTCATTGAATTTGCAAGGATTTGTAAGCCGAAGTTACACAATTTTGTTTGCAAGTCAAGGCCGAACCGTGGTTGTTTGGTTCGATTTCAAAACGTGGCCGAAGCCGATTTCCCCTAGCCGCTCCAGATCATTCATTGCACGTTTGAATCGCGCTAGGCTGCTGGTTTCCGCTAGGAGGATGGCAGGCTGGGACAGTTTGGTGATGGCGGTAGTCGCAAACCAGGCATCCAGAAGCACTGCTATTGCGGACACGACAAGCCACGCCGCACTAGGCAGATTGAATGATCTCGTATTCAATTGTCCTTTCCAAAGGGTCGTTTGCATCCACAATTTCACTGATCTTAATGAGAAAGCCCGCTTTCTCCAATTCGTTCAATTCTTTTTCCCCAATTCCATTCCAGCCGCTCTTGATCTCAAAATTGCCGAAAAGTTCAATGTTGTTGATTCTCAATGAATGTGAGTGGAATCCGAACCAAAAATTCTCCGCATAAGTCAACCGGGTTGAATTCAACTCGTTGGATGCCCTAAGGATTTCGTTTTTGAGGTTTTCGATCATGGAGTTTTTGAATTCAAATGGTCATTCGATATTTTTGAATCACAGGAAGTGTTTTGTTGCTTCAACCCTGTATCTCACCTGGCGTGAGGCAATTCGGTCAAAATTTTTCATAGGCATTATTGCACCCAATTTTTCTGTTTGGCTTTCGATGAGCATTCCTCTCGCACGGATGATCATTGATGTCTACCCCTTCCATTCCCAGCCCATTTTCTCGAAGTGTTTTGGAAGCCATGACCAATCCCCCAAGATGCAGGGGGTCAGGTGTGCCAAGACAATCTTGCAAATGTCGTGTATGCCGTGCTGGACCTTCTCAAGGTTGGGCCACGGGTAGTTGTCATTGAAGAGGCCCTCGACGACTGGTTTTCCGTTCCTTTCAGCCTGTGGTGAGATCACGGAGATGGCATCGCCGAGCTCCAAAGTATATGGAGAGTGCGTGTCGCTCACCAAAAAGTAGAGGTACATTTCGCTTTCAAAGCCTTCCTTGAAGACCAGGTTGCATTTCGGAAACTGCATGAGGATGGCTTGCGGAGAGAGCGCCTCCAGCTTGTAAGGGGCCGGCCAACCATATTGATCGACGATTTCGGAAAAGACCTCCATGGTGAGGAATTTTTTTGGGGTGGGGTAGGGGTCCATTGGGTTCAAGGTAATCTTGATTTGGCGCTGATTTCTGTGGATGGTTCGTGCATGAGGGCTTCGATCAGCGGTATTTTTCCCAGTTTGAGGCAAAGTTCGATATTTTTTTGCGTACCGCTTTTTCGGTTTTGGTCGGAATTAAAGTCGATGGCCAAGAAATGCGTGCATGCTGTGATTGCAGCTTTATCTCGCGCATTGTCAGAGGGGAATCCTCCTGTCAATTCCCATTCGGGAACAAAAGTTCGAAAATTGTCGGGCAAATACCGCGGTCGATCGCCTACGTGAAATACCGATACCCGCGGCGTCTTGTTTTTGAGGTATTCCAAGGTCAAGGTATCGACTCCCCGAAAATCACAGACAAGGAAACGGCAAGTGGGATCTTGATGCAGCGAGGCCAAATGTGATGCGTAATGATCTTGGAAATCTTCGAAAGAAGTGTTGCCGTTGCCAAAGATGTAGATGCTTTTCATGGGGGAGCGTAGAGGGATTTATCTTTCGATGGAAAACGAAGTTCGGTTATTTTTTGAAGACTTGCAATAGCGGATTGTCGTACACTCCTAGTCTGCTGGGGGGACAAAAATGCGGTAAATATTTCTATGATCAGCACCTTGGATACTGCCGACGATCTTGTCAATCGCCTCAAAATCATGCGCTATTGGAAATATTCTTGGAGAAAGTCGATCATAGATGTCGATCCCAACGATCTCATCGTACACAAACGGCCATTCGTATTCAGGATGGAAAGTTTCATCGCCGATCGCCTCCTGCGGAGGCAACAAGCGGTCAAACTCTGCCCCATTTTTCATGGTCATACGCATCATGATCGGCTCGCCTTCGGCGGCCAATTTGCGTAGTAGTTCGGCCCAAATTTGTGTTCTAGTTTTCACAATGAATTGGATGCTTTGCGACAGCTTGATCAAATGAATCACTCCCAGAAGGGCATGAACAGTACCATCTCGACCGTCGGTTGTGGCCCAAAGTACGTGAAAGAATCCTTTTGAAAGTTAAGATTTGGGATCACTTCGATCAGGTCGGCACCATGCAGTCGCAGGTATCCGTGGCGCTCAAGTATTTCCACGAAGCCAGCTTCCAGCTCAGATTGCAGTTTTGTCAAGGGCTGGTGATGTTGGCATTGGAGTGTGCCGCCGCTCATGCGATTGGGGTCTGGATGTTCGATCTTTCCTCTAAGAATCCTGTTTATTTCATCGTTTGTTTTGCCCATTTTTTTCTACACCAATTTGCGATAATGTCGATCTTACGTTGTTGAGCAGGGTTTCCGTTGGTGATCAGAACGGCATCCTCCAAGTTGGAAGACAATTGAACATTCGTGATGGCTTTCTTGCCCTCGTCTGCTCTAATTTTTACGGAATCAAATGTCGAACCTCATCAACTGGAATTGGTTCATTGGCAACAAAGTCATAGCAATTGAAATAGAACCGATTATGGTCAAATTCAACAGCAAACCTGATCCGACCATCCTCTATTACAAAAGCGGTTCCACGGAGCAGTTGATCCTCTACATCGAATTCTTCTTCGATTTGCAGATTTTCATTGAGGTCTGTGATTCGTTTTTTGTAGTCTAATGATCCATCAGGTAGAAAATACCACGAAAAATCAGATGTATGCAAGTGAAAGGGAGCTAAAACGCCTCGTCCAAGGTGGTACATGACGACATCCGATGGAGATATTCCTTGGTAGGTCACAAAGGCTACTTTGTCATTTACAATATAATCATTGCTAACCATATCATTTAGGTCCTCTTTGACGTGGTAGCGTTTATGCCCTTCAGGTGAAGAAATGATATTGTTTTCATTATCCAGATACGTTTTCATAGTTATAAGCCTAAGAATGGTGAAACATTGAAAGAGCCATACCCATACTTTGTCTTGTCCCCTAGTTTTTATCATGGCCCGAGATCGCCTGAATTCAATAGAAAACGAGACGATCATCGATTCCATCTTCGTGTTCGTTTTGAAAATACTGATATCGGCCTATTGGTTGGTTTCCATCAAGCAACAACAAACTCACTTCAAGGATGAATCGGGTAAAATCGCTTTTTGAGAATACGATCTTTATCTCGTGATCAATGACTCGCACCTTCTCCCAAGGAATACTGAGCTCTTCCCTCAAAAAACTATTGTCCTTGTTTTGGACACTTACATCCAAGTGCTCCCTAGCCTTCAGATAGAGCAAGGAGAATTGCGGTGTCAAGTTGTCAAAATTCAATTTCAGTTGCCATTTTTGACCTCAGTGCCATTTATCTTAAAATTAGTCCAATTTCTTGAATTTCAAACCCTAATTTGTTTGTGTATTCATACTCCATCCCAAGAAAGGCCTTCAAGCGCTTGACTCTGACGTGCCAACGTTGCGTGGATGGGTTGGATGTTGCTCAGCACATTGGCTCCTCAAGATTACCAAACCATTGTTTCGCCTCGCCAGCGGCTTCGATCACATACCAATTCACAGCAAGCAAGTAGCTTTGTGATTCATTGGTCACAAAATACTCCATTCCATAGGAATTTTCCATGACCTCGCCAATGCGAGAGCCGTCTTCAATGATTGCAATTTGGTTTCGGTGATGATTTTCTTGGTCAAAGAACAAAAATGCAGGCTCCGATGGCAGACGTTGAGAGAATGTAAATTCATTGGGTTCTAGGGGAATTGAGATTGAATCGTGACCAATCGATATGTGTCCGGAATTTTTTTTCACGAGATAGTGAGCGAGCACCTGATTGATGAGTTCTTGTGCGTCGAGACCATCCAAGGCATGAAATCCAATACCAAGCTTCTGACAGGCGTTTTGTATTTCTTCTAGGTGCTTCATATTCACAACTATCTTGAACCGGGGACATGATCCACAAAGATATGACCTCTGACCCTATCATTTCCTTTTCCGGGAGTTTGGTAGCCAATATGTGGCTGGTGTGGACCTTCACCAAGCGTTCCATCAAGTTTTACATTGTTCCATTCAGGAATATCCATGTTTACATTGGCACCATTTGGCCCTTCCCATTCAACCGGTATGGTTTTCCCATTGCCATCCTTTGCCCATTTGGTCACTTCAAATTGGTCTTCTGGAACTTCAAAAAGTCTTGGTAGCTGAACTTGCCCTCCAAAATCGGCAGGTAGCAGCGCTCCAACAATGCGCGCAAGTACTTTAGTTCGATTCGGTGTCTTTCGGGTGGTGGAAGCTGACGATAACCAATGTCAAAATACTGCTCAGAGATTTCTTGGATGACAGCACGATCAATCGCCAAAGCTTCGTCAAGGAGATCTGTACGCGCCTCAATTCCAGCAACATTGAGAAATCCGAGGGATGCTTCGATCCAAGGAAAATTTGCCACCATGCTCACTTCCACAATCCAGTCATTTACTCCGTATTGTACTGCCAAATCAGAAACCGAAATGCCGTTCTCATCTATCCCATAGTGGGATAGAAAAGTTCCCAGAATGGCTTTGCATTCTGCTGTAAATGTAGGAAAATTCGTGTCAATTGCCATTTTGGGCCTCCGTGTCATTGATTTTAGAATTCATAGCGCTTAACGTGATGATTGCCATTATTCCGCAAGTAGTTGCAGTTTTTGCTACCGCTGTAATGGAGTCCAGAATACAGGGTCTGGTGTTTTTCCTGGGGGATTCCAAAGAACTGAGGGCAGCGGTGCCACGAAAGTACGAATAATTCGGTTCGTTCAGCGGAGCAAATACTGATTTAAGTAGTCCTTGAACAATTTTGCCGCGGTCAGTCAATCTAGTTGACCAATAGTATTTGTCACTCCTGTCCTAAACAATTACTGAAACGGGCATAAAAAATGAGCGGAAATGGCTACCTTGTTTTTGCACCACAAAAATAGTCATCCCGCTCATGAGCAATATTACAATTTTCGCCCAAATGGTCAGCATCCTTCCTCGA
>JANMIM010000545.1:0-2462 GCA_031375795.1 Bacteroidota bacterium | reverse complement strand
TCCAACTTCACGCACAACACCTGGCTCAACGACGCCGGCGACGTGGTCTTCACGACCGACGAAGTCGACGCGGCCTTCGTGACGGCCTATGACATCACCAACCCCGCCAACATCACGGAGATCGCTCGCTTTCGCTCCAGCTTGAGCAATGGCCAGGCGATCCCCCACAACGTGAAGGTGCGCAACGACTTTCATGTCACTGCCTACTACAAAGACGGCGTGAACATCGTCGACTGCGACCGCCCCAACAATTTGATCGAGGTCGGCTATTACGACACCAATCCACAGAGTGGCGGCGGATTTGACGGCGTGTGGGGACTCGACTGCTACCTTCCCAGCGGCCACATCATCGCCAGCGACATCAGCGAGGGCTTGTTTGTACTCGGGCCGACCTACGTGCGTGGTTGTTACCTCGAGGGCCAAGTCACCGACTTGGCCACGGGCCTGCCCATCAACGGTGCAAGCGTCGTGATCGCAACCACCCCCGCCTCTGACCTGAGCGACGTGATCGGCGACTATGCCACGGGCGTCGCAGATGCCGGCACCTACACCGTCACCTATTCCAAGTTTGGCTACCAAGACAGCGTGATCACCGTGGCGCTGTCCAATGGCGTGCTCGTCACCAGGGACATCCCCCTGAGGCCAGTAGCCCGTGTGGCCATGACCATCAACGTGATCGAGGCTGGCACAGGCAACGCGATTCCCAATGCCAAAGTGTTGCTGACCGTGAGCGGGGGTGGCTCGCAGCTGCCTTATACTGCCGACGCAAACGGCCAAGTGATCGATCCACTGTTCATCGGGGGCACCTACAGCGTGATCGCGGGCAAATGGGGATGGGTCACACAAGAGCTGACCGTGAACATCAACCAACCTGTCAACACGATCACGGTCACCCTACCGGTTGGCTACTACGATGACTTTGCGTTGAACCTGGGCTGGACCACGACCAGCACAGCCAACTCAGGTGACTGGGTACGCGAGGAACCGATCGGTACATTTGGCGGGTTTGGCAACCAAGCCTACAATCCTGAAAACGACATCCAAGGCGACATCTCCGACAAATGCTTTGTCACAGGCAATGGCGGCGGCGGCATCGGCGACGACGATGTCGACGGCGGCATCGTCACCTTGCGCTCGCCCGGCATGGACCTCACGGGATTCATCGATCCAGTGTTGCGCTACTACCGCTGGTTTGCAAATGGCGGCGGTCAGGGCAACCCCAACGATTCCTTGCTGATCGAGGTGCAAAATGGCATCACGTCGGTGGTGGTCAAGCGCGTGTTTGGTCTTTTCTCCAATTCCTGGAACCAAGACACGTTTTTGCTGAACAACTATATTGCGATCACCAACAACATGCACGTGCGTTTCATTGCCGGTGACTACCCCAACGGCCACGTGACAGAGGCTGCCGTGGATCAGTTTGAGGTCGTCGAGGGCGCTGCCGTCGGCATCACAGACCCGATCTCCAACGGCAGTAGCCTGAACATCTTCCCCAACCCAATGGCCGACAGAGGCATGGTGCGTTATGCATTGGGAGGTGAATTCCAGACGGGCACGTTTGAATTGCGCGACGTCTTGGGCAAACTGGTTTATGCCCAAGCGATCAGCCAATCTGCTGGCCAATTTGAGTTGAAATTGGACCTGCCGGCAGGTGCCTACATGGGCAGCATCAAAGCCAACGGCCAAGTGCTCAAAACCGTGAAGGTGATGCGCTGAGCATTGCGATTTGCAATATGAAAATCCGCCGATCTGATTGGATCGGCGGATTTTTTTTGCTTCAAAATGTGACCCTACCCTGGACGCGCATGGCAGGTTATTGTGCCCTATCCACGCTGGTCAATAATCCCACAATTGCAGGGTCACCTCACGTGGGAGCGCGTAGCCAGCAAGCCTCATCGCCACAATGATTTGGGCACGATGGTGGGCTTCGTGTGCGGTCATGTAGGTCAATACCAACAATGGATCCCGCTCAAAACCAGGCACCAACTTGCGACCGCTCACGCGGTCCAGCATGTCGGCGATGGCAATTCCAGAAGCCTCCAACGAGGCCTCCAAAGTCGCAATATCATGCGCCTCACGGCTTTTGAGCCGCGCAATATTGGGGGCCTCGTCCAGCACTGCCCCCAGCCAGCCCAGCCGCGCATTGTGCATGTGCACCAACATGCGCCGCACGTCTCGTGTACGCGCTGCATAGCGCGCCCGCAAGCCAGCCTCCCCCACCGCCCGCATCAACAGCAAAGTCATGCGGTGACACAGCAACCACGCCTCCCGATATTGTGCTTTTCCCATTCGTCTTTCAACCGATCATCAAAAACAAACAATCACTCCTGTCCTAAACAATTACTGAAACGGGCATAAAAAATGAGCGGAAATGGCTACCTTGTTTTTGCACCACAAAAATAGTCATCCCGCTCATGAGCAATATTACAATTTTCGCCCAAATGGTCAGCATCCTTCCTCGA
>JANMIM010000541.1:0-1678 GCA_031375795.1 Bacteroidota bacterium | reverse complement strand
GTCGATCTCGTCGAGCATGAAGACCGGATTGCCGGTCTTGGCTTTTTTCATGCCTTGGATGATGCGGCCGGGCATCGAGCCGATGTAGGTGCGGCGGTGGCCCCTGATCTCGGCCTCGTCGCGCATGCCGCCGAGGGAGATGCGCACAAATTCGCGGCCGAGGGCTGCTGCAACCGACTTGCCGAGCGATGTCTTGCCGACACCGGGGGGGCCATATAGGCACAAAATCGGTGCTTTTTTGTCGGCCTTCAGCTTCACGACGGCCAGAAACTCCAAGATCCGCTCCTTGACCTTTTCCAGGCCATAGTGATCGTTGTCCAAGATTTCCTGGGTGCGCTTGAAGTCAAATTTGTCTTCTGAGTATTTCTGCCACGGCAGCTCCAGTAGCCAATCGAGGTAATTGAGCACGACGCTGTGATCGGGCTGCATCGGATTGAGGCGCTTGAGCTTCGCGAGCTCCTTGTCAAACACCTCTTGCACGCGCTTGGGCCACACCTTCTCATTGGCACGCCTGCGCAGGGTGTCCACATCGCCTTCGCCGCCCTCGTCCCCGAGTTCGTCGTGGATCGCCTTGATCTGCTGCCGCAAGAAATATTCCCGCTGCTGCTTGTCGAGGTCGGTCTTGACTTTGCTGTGGATTTCCTCGCTCAGCTCCAGGATCGCCAACTCCTTGCCGAGGTATCCCAGCACCTGCTGCCCTTTGAGGAGCAGGGAATTCATTTCGAGGATCGCCTGTTTTTCCTGGATCTCCAGGTTCAGGTTGGAGGCGATGAAATAGACCAGAAATGTGAGGCTGGAAATGTTTTGGAGCACCACCTGCGCCTCGGTGGGGATATTGGGCGAGATCTCGATGATCTGCTGCGCCTCGCGCTTGAGGTTGCGGGTGAGCGCCTGTGCTTCTTTTTTGCTGGGGTATTCCTCGACGAGCTTGTTTACCCTGGCCTTGAAAAACGGTTCGTCTTGTGTGAATTCACCGACCTCAAACCGTGCCCTGCCTTGGATCACAATGGTAAACGAGCCATCGGGCATGCGGATGAGCTTGATGATGCGGGCCAATGTGCCAAAACGAAAAAGGTCACCTGGCTCGGGATCCTCGATGTGCATGTTGCGCTGGGCGATCACACCCACGAGCCGGTCGCTGCTGGCATAGGCCTCCTTGACCAATGCGATGGACTTGTCGCGGCCCACGGTGATGGGGATCACCACGCCAGGATACAAAACCGTATTCTTCAATGGCAAGATTCCCAGAAATTCAGGAAAGGGCTCATTGTGCATCGTCTTCTCCTCCGCCTCGCTCATCATAGGAAAGTCGTTGTCAATAAATGGAGTATCGGCTAATATCATTTTGAATCATTTCAAGTTTGATCAAATGGGCGTGACATGGCAAGCCCATTTGGCGAGGACATTACAAAGTCGGTGCCATCGCCTGCAAATTCGACAAAAGCGGTCAATTCACCATACAACTTGTACAAAAGGGCAGTGCGACCTGACAAGATTGCAGGTGGGTACGAAAAAAGCCACCGCAACAAGCTGCTGCGGTGGCTTTCTGGATTCGGTAAGCGATTAGACTTTGGCTGCAGGAGCTGCAACTTTTACCTTCTCGCGGTGCTCGCCTTCGACGGCGCGGATCAAGTCGTAAGCAATCGGCGCTGCAACGAATATCGAGGAGTAGGTAACC
>JANMIM010000523.1:0-1432 GCA_031375795.1 Bacteroidota bacterium | reverse complement strand
AGCGAAACGGCGCACCGGCAGCTGAAACGACATTTTCCTCGATCATGATCGATCCAAAATCATTGGCGCCGGCGTGCAGGCACACTTGGGCGACCTCTGGGCCGACCGTGAGCCAACTGGCTTGGATGTTGGTGATGTTGGGGAGCATGATGCGGCTCAAGCTGAGCATGCGCAGGTATTCCTGGGCGGTGACTTCGTTTTTGATGCCTTTGACGCGGTTCAGCAGGGTGCCGTCGTCTTGGTAGGGCCAGGGGATGAAGGCTAGGAAACCATTGGCGAGGGCAGGTTTCTCGCTTTGCACTTGGCGAATGCGCACGAGGTGGTCGAAGCGCTCCTCGATCGTTTCCACGTGTCCAAACATCATGGTCGCGCTCGTGGTGATGTCGAGCTTGTGGCAGGCACGCATCACGTCGAGCCACTCTTCGCCCAGACATTTGCCGTTGGAAATGATGCGACGCACGCGGTCGGCAAGGATCTCGGCACCGGCTCCCGGCAATGAGTCCAGGCCCGCAGCCTTGAGTCGCGTCAGTGTTTCAAGGTAGCTCAGGCCACTCAATTCAGAGATGTGCACGATCTCGGGTGGCCCGAGCGAGTGCAACCTGAGCGCTGGATACCAGGATTTGAGCTTGCGAAACAGGGTTTCGTAGAAATCGATGCCCAAATCGGGGTGGTGACCGCCTTGCAACAACAATTGATCGCCGCCGAGCGCAAATGTCTCCTCGATCTTGCGGCGGTAGGTGTCGTCGTCGGTGATGTAGGCGCGGTCCTTGAATTTCTCGGTGGGTGGCACGAAGAAGTTGCAGAACTTGCAATTGGCAACACAGACGTTGGTCGTGTTCACATTGCGGTCGATCTGCCACGTCACGATGCCAGGTGTGTCTTTCTTTTTTTCCTTCCTGATCTCGTTGGCGACATACATGAGGTCTGGGAGGCCGGCATGCTGAAACAGATGCACGCCTTCTTCCAAGCTCAGGTGCTCCAATGCAAGCGCTCGGGTAAGGAGATTTTGGGTATTCATGTCCCTTGTTTTTAGGAGAAACCCCTGAGCCGCCTTTTTGTTAGGCGTTGGCGTAGGTATTCAGCATCACGGGCATCACGAGCATGAGCAGGTCTTCGCCCTCGCCTTGGCGGCTGGGCAAGACGATGCCTGCACGGTTGGGGGTGCTCAACTCGATGAGGACCTCGTCGGTGCTGGCGTTGTTGATGATCTCGATGAGCAGGGAGGCGTTGAAGCCGATTTCAATGTCGCTGCCCTCGTAGTGGCACTTCAAGACTTCCTTGGCCTCGTTTGCGTAGTCGAGGTCCTCGGCGCTCACGGTGAGCTCGCTGCCGCTGGCCTTGAACCGCACTTGGTGGCTGGTCTTGTTGGCGAAGATATTGACCCGCTTGAGGGTGCCGAGCAATTCCGACTTGCTGATCATCAGTCGGTTGG
>JANMIM010000045.1:0-8920 GCA_031375795.1 Bacteroidota bacterium | reverse complement strand
CCACGCCCGACTGGCAACGGCAACCCGACGACCGTTTCTGGCGCAGGTGGTGCCGAGGGCAACCCCAGCGGCCCACGTCCAGGTGGCAATGGCAACCCGACGACCGTTTCTGGCGCCGTGGGTGGCGGCAATGATGAACCCGTAGAAGATCCAGGTGGAATCGGTGGTGGCCAAGGTTACGTGACGGTTTGTGTCGATGGAAATTCGATTTCTGTGCCAGCCTCGCAATTGCAAAACTACTTGGCCCAAGGCGGTGTCTCAGGGCCATGCAACACGGGCGGCCCTACGGGCGGTGGAGGCCATGTCGGCAACGGCAATCCGGTAGGCCCAGGCGGTGATCCTGTAGATCCAGGCCATGGCAATGGCGGTGGTCACGTCGGCAACGGCAATCCAGTAGGCCCAGGCGTGGACCCTGTCGATCCTGGCCACGGCCACGGAGGTGGAAATGGTGGTGGCAACGGTGGCGGTCACGGCGGCGGTCATTGACATGGTGGCAATGGCGGCGGCAATGGTGGCGGCAACGGTGGCTGGAATGGGCAGGGTTACCAAACTGGCAATGGCTGCACGGTGGGTACCGGCAACTTTGGCTATGGCGGCGGCTACTACTCAGGCTACACCAGCAATGGTTGCAACAACTGCTCCAACAGTTGGTATGTCGGCACGGGCTGCGGCCACGGCTTCAATGGCGGCATCTGCGGTTCTTGCTCTGGCACCAACTACTTCTACACCAGCAACTACCTCAACAATTGCCAGAGCTATTATGGCTATGGTTACTACTACCCCGCGAGCTACAATGTTGGGTACTGCTACACGGGGCTCTACGGCGGCATTTCCTACACCTTGATTTACCCATGGCTCTCTAGCGACTACAGGGTGCAGTCATTTGTGCCGAGCGAAAACCGCCGAATCGTGATCTTGGACTCCAAAAACGGCCGTCGCCACTGGCGCATCGTCGAGGAGCGCGTATGGATGCCTGAGCGCATCGTCTGGGACAATGGCGTCCAACGCACCCAGGAGGGCTACTATACTTGGAAAGTCGTGTCCAAGACCAAGGTGCGCCACAAGCGCAGGCACTGCACCATCTGCAACCCTCGATGATCTGAAGATTTTCCCTTTCCCCTCAATATTTGAACGCAAAAAGCCAGTCCACCAGCTGGCTTTTTGCATGCCGCCAATGGCCGTCTCAAAACCTGGACGGCGCGGATTGGGTAGGGCACAAAAACAAAAAACAGGAACCCGAGGTTCCTGTTTTTTGCAGTCGAAAACTGCTTGAATCAGTTTGCAGAACCTTGGTAAGGCTCCAACTGAGAAATCAGACGGGAAATGCGGCGAAGGTCGCGATCACCCAAATTGCGGATACCGACACGCTCGATCTCGTGAATCATGTCGAGACGGTCGCCCAGCTCGCGATAACCCATGGAAGAAACCGTATCGTTATTGGTACGCAAGCGCACCATTTCTGAATTCAAGAAGCTCTTGGCGGCTACAATTTTAGAATGGAGATCGTTCAAACTCATAGATCGTACCTTTTGTTAATACATCCCTTATTGAAAAACAGCTCCCAAATCACTGGTAATTTTTCCACAAAAGCAAGGAAAACTTAAGATTTATTTGCTTTTCTGGCCATAGCTCATAGGGTAGAAGGTTGTATACTTCCCCTTTGAGATCTTGAGCAGCCTGGATTTGACCAATTGCTTGCGCAGACCACGCAGATAATCAGTGAATAAGACCCCTTCGAGGTGGTCGTATTCGTGCTGGATCACCCTCGCTTGCAAGCCGCCAAATGTCTCCTCGTGCATCACCCAGTTTTCATCGTAGTAGCGCAGGTGCACATATTCCTCCCGGTAGATCTCCTCGATCACGTCTGGAATGCTGAGGCAGCCCTCGTCATAGCCCCATTCCTCGCCGTGCTCGTCGAGCTTGGTGGGGTTGATGAATACCTTTTTCCAACCCTCCATCGGCGTCGGGTCGTCTTCCAGCATGCCCTCCATCGGGGTGCCGTCCACAATGAAAATGCGGATCGCCTTGCCCACCTGCGGGGCGGCGAGGCCCACACCCTTGGCATTGTACATCGTTTCATACATGTCGGCAATCGTCTCAGCCAAGGCTGGGAAGTCCTTGGTGATCTCCTGGGCGCGTTGCCGCAAGACCGGGTGGCCAAAAGCTACAATGGGGTAAATCATAGTGAAGTACTCGCGAGATATTCTTGTAAAATGATGGTGGCACTCACCTTGTCGATCAGGGCCTTGTCGCGGCGGTCTTTTTTGGAGACCCCGCCTTGGATCATGGCTTGCATTGCCTTTTTGGAGCTGAATTGCTCATCCCAGAGGGCGATTTTCACGTCGGGAAATGCGCCTTCCAGCTTCTTTTTGAAATTCAAGACCGGCTGTGTGGTGTCGGTATCGCTGCCGTCGAGCTTGTAGGGCATGCCCAAGACGATTTTCTCGACCTTTTCCTTTTGCAGCAACACTTGTAGTCGGGGCAACAATTCATGGGTCGCCACCGTCTCCAGGCCTGTGGCGATGATCTGCAGGGGATCGGTCCAGGCCAGGCCGGTGCGCTTCAATCCATAGTCGATGCCGATGATGCGTGCCATGCTGCAAATATAGGGTGATTGTGTGAGCCTAGATACTTTGGCGAAGCCAATTATTGGGAAGGCTGCGCTAGGCATCCAAATTATAGGCTTTGACTTCCTTTTTCGAAAGCTTATAGTAGTGATTGAACTCTTCGCGGGTCCCTATCAAAACAAAATCGACGAGTCCGGAACAATCTTCTGATACTGGGTCGCAGGAGGTATGGTCTTTGAGGGTACAAGTGGGAGGATCTTCCGTCGATTTGCAATCATACATGCGGTAGATCAAACGATACTCTGGCTGCCGATGAAAATGGAATGCGCGAAATGGTTTCCAATTACCTGTAAGTTCAGTTCCACAGGTTGGATTTGCTACAATTTGAGGTGCGACGATGTCTAGCACCTCAGCAACCACCTTTGCCGGTAGCTTCTTAAGCCTGCGGTTGAAAGCCCCTTGATGTGTTACGCTATAAGCCAAGGCTTTCACGCAAGGATTTGCCACGATTCATCGGCGTCTTCTCTCGGCATGCCTCTTCGGCCAAGTCCGACAAAAACTTCTGAAAATCAGGGTCATTCTCGTCTGGATCGGGCTCGGTAAGGATTATTTCGATTTTTTGGTGGATGCGGTAAGCCAACGCCATCAGTTCCACCATTTGCTTGGATATATCCGAGCCCAAAATACCTTCAAAAAAAGTGAGGAAGCCTTGATCCTGCTGCGATAGTGTCGCCACGAATGTTCCCAAATCGGCAAGGGGCCTTAATTCTGCTTGTATCGCTTGCAGATCAGACTCCGATAGGGAAGCAAGGGAATCGTCCAAATCTTGTAGCTGCGCAACGACTGTTTTGAACTTGTGCTGCTCTTCTCGGGATTCGATTTGGGCCTTGAGATCAGGCAAAAGCCCAACCAGTGCTAGGAGTCCTCCGGAGCCATTCAATAAACTAAAATCTATTGGGAGGTGCTTCATTTTCCCAGTTTCATCAGATCAATACAAATTTACGGAAAGAATGCATTTTCAGGTTACTTCTTGGAAACTTGATTGAAATGAGGTTTCATTAGCTGTATCTGCTCACCTCACACAGGCAAAATTACCCTAAAAGTCGTCCCTTTCCCAATTTCTGAATTCAATACAAAAATGAGCCCGTTGTGGTAGTTTTCGACGACACGCTTGGTCAGGCTCAGCCCTAGGCCCCACCCGCGTTTCTTGGTCGTGAAGCCTGGCTTGAAGACTTCCTTGAACTGGCTTTTGGGAATGCCTTTGCCGGTGTCCTGCACGTCGATTTGGTATTCCTTGCCTTTCAATACGGCGTGAATCGTGATCGTGCCCTCTTCCTTGATCGCGTCGAGGGCATTTTTGAGCAGGTTCTCGATCACCCATTCAAACAGGGCCTCGTTCACATTGATCGTGGCTCCTGCGGGCACCTCATTGATCAGGTCGAGCTTCACCTTCTTGGGCATGCGCTTGCGCAGGTAGTCGGCGCTCTTGTCGAGCAACTCGGCCAGGTCTTGCGCTTGCAATTCAGGCACCGATCCGATCTTGGAGAAGCGCTCGGTGATCGTGCGCAAGCGGTTCACGTCCTTTTTCAACTCCAGCACAAGCTCCTTGTCCTCTTCGTTGCCGTCGCTGTTGAGTTCGAGGAGCTCGACCCAGGCCATGAGGCTGGAGACCGGCGTACCGAGTTGGTGGGCGGTTTCCTTGGCCATGCCGACCCAGACCTTGTTTTGCTCATTCTTCTGGGCAATGAAAAAGCTGCCAAACACGACCGAGATAAACACCAAGATGACCAGCAGCATCAGGAAGGGATAGAGCCGCAATTGCTTGAGAATGCCCGATTCGTCAAAGTAAATGTACATTTCCTTGCCGTAGTAGGGGATCACGAGTGGGGCAGGGGCCCCTGACTTCTTGAGGCCGTTGAGGAATTGGATTTCGGCAGCCTTGCGCTCGGGCTCGCTGAGCGTGGAATCGATCGGCAGATTGTTGGTGGAGCTGATCACGCCGTCGATCACGAGGATGGTCGGGATCTGTTCATTGCTGCGAATCATGTTTTTGGTCACCCACTCCAACTCGCAGTTTTCGGGATCGAGTTCCAGATCGCCCACAAATTCCAAGGCTTTGGCATACAAATCCATCCGCGCCACCTCTTGGTCGAGCAGTTTGCGGGCTAGGTGGTTGCTGTAGATGAGCGACCCAATCGTGATGATCACCGCGATCAATGCAAAGATGACAAGCTGTCGAGTGGATCTGTTCACGAAATGCTGATTTCCGTCAGTTTTTTAGCCTTCAAGATCAAAATTCTAAACTCCTGAATCACAATGAAATGTAAAAAATCTTACACTTGGCGCATGATTGTCGTCATTTGACGATGCGATCATCCGTCAGGGACTTATATTTGTCCCGAATTCAAAAATAGGGATTCTCAGCGAGGATATCCTCAAAATTTGTCTCTGTAAGCGGTCATGCAATTATCATTCAAAGCGATCAGCATCTCCCACGAAAACGCATCCTTGGTGCGTCGTGAGCAGGTGCACCTCAGTGCCGAATCCTGTGCAACCCTCTCGCGGAGCATCCACGAGGTCTTGGGGCTCGAGGAGGTCTTGGTGTTGAGCACCTGCAACCGCACCGAGGTCTACTTTGTGGGCGAGGATGCGCAGGCCGATGCCGTGATGTCATTGTTGCTGCATGAGAAGGGCATTTTTGACCTAGGAGACTGGAAGACGAGCTTCCTTTTCATCCATGAGCACGATGCGGCCGTCTTGCACCTGTTTGAAGTCGCCATGGGCTTGCGTTCGCAGGTGATCGGCGACCTCCAAATCTCCAATCAAGTCAAGCAAGCCTACTCCCGCGCCGCCGAATTGAAATTGGCGGGACCGATCCTGCACCGCCTGCTCCATACGATCTTTCACGCCAACAAGCGCGTGCAGCAAGAGACGGCCTACCGTGACGGCGCCGCGAGCGTGAGCTACGCCGCCGCACAATTGGCCGCAGAGGTGGTGGCACAGCGGCAGCAGCCGACGCTGTTGGTGCTGGGGCTCGGGGAAATGGGGGAGGACGTCGCCCGCAATTGCGTCGACAGGGGCTTTGCCAGGGTCGTCCTCATGAACCGCAGCGCAGACAAGGCGCAAGCATTGGCTGCAGAGTTGGGGTTTGAATGGCTGCCATTGGAGCGGCTGGGCGAAGTGGCCCTGCAATTTTCGGTGATCGTGTCTGCGATCGCGGCACCTGAGCCCACCTTGAAGCAAGGGATGTTCCTGCGCCAAGGCGGATTCACCCAGAGTTTCCTGATCGACCTGAGCATTCCGCGCAGCATCGAGCCTACGTTGGAAATCGTACCCGGCGTGGTCGTCTATTCCCTCGATGAAATCAAGGCCAAGACCGACGCCACCCTGCTCAAGCGTCTGGAAGCCAGCAAGCAGGTGCGCGCCATCATCGCGCACGAGATTGCAGGCTTTGGCGACTGGAGCCGCGAATTGAGCATTTCACCTACGATCCAGAAGCTCAAGGACGCGTTGGAGCAGATTCGCCAAGACGAGCTCAGCCGCTACCTGAAGCAGGCCAATGCAGCCGAGGCCGAGTTGCTGGACAAGGCGACCGCCGGCATGATGAACAAGATCTTGAAGCTGCCGGTCCTGCAGCTCAAAGCCGCCTGCAAGCGCGGCGAGGAGGAGACCCTGATCGACGTCCTCAACGACCTCTTTGACCTCGAGCGCACGCGCGAGCGGGTGGGGGAGTGAGGAGGTAGGATTGAAACATGTGTTTTGAACGTCGTTGAAGGGTTATTTTCCTTCTATTGAGATGAATGGGCGTTGCTTCAGTCACAGAAAATTCCTTACTTTTACTTCATGAAGCCCAAAAAGATTGATACCGAAGCGATCCGAGCACAAGCGATCAATATCTTGATGGCCTTGAAGACTCGTCAGGAGCTTGAGGGCGCACTAAGCGTGCTCAATCAGTTCCAATTACAAGAGGTGGTTGGATACGAAGAAGATGGTTCCCCCGTCACAAAACAGATGATTCTCGCAGATTATCATCAAGATTGGGAGGATCACAAAGTTGGAAAGACGATTAGCAATGAGGCTATGATGAAATGGCTGGAGGAAGAGTGTGGAACCGCGATACAAGCTTGAGTGGTCTACCAAAGCACAAGGTGACTTAGGAAGGATTCGGAGATATTGCATTCGTCACTTCTCAGAAAAAGTAGCAAACAAAGCGATTTTCTCCATTGTAGGCAGCGTAAACAGTCTTGCCGTTAATCCAAATCTTGGAACCATTGACGAGGATTTTGGGTTGGCCGACAGGCCTATTCGTGTTTTCGTTAGTACCAAAAACAAAATTTACTATTCTATTTCTGGCACGGTGCTGCTAGTTCATCGGGTTTGGGATACCCGACAAGACCCTCGAAAATTCAAGATTTGATTTGGTGCTCAATCCAAAGGGATCATCCTTCACCTGACAAAATTACCCACCGACCTGCAATTCTGTCACGCCGATTGCCCGTGGCATGCTTTTCGTTGGTAGCTTTACAATCATTTAAAATTTTTAATCACATAGGAGGATTTATTAATATGTCACTGAACATTCGCCCTTTGGCAGACCGTGTGGTCATCAAGCCGGCTGAGGCTGCAGAAAAAACTGCTGGTGGAATTTTTATTCCTGATACTGCTAAGGAAAAACCTCAACACGGCACCGTGTTGGCTGTTGGCCCTGGCAAGAAGGATGAACCCACCACCGTCAAAGTCGGAGACACCGTGCTTTACGGCAAATACTCTGGTACCGAGATCCAAATCGATGGCGGCGAATACCTCATCATGAAGGAGAGCGATATCTTCGCGATCGTTTGATCTCCCATTCAACCTTTTTTTTTTACACTACTGGTTTATTTAGCTATCATTAAAAATGGCAAAGAATATCAATTTTAGCACCGACGCCCGTGCCAAACTCAAGGCTGGCGTCGACGCACTCGCCGATGCGGTCAAGGTGACCCTCGGCCCCAAAGGCCGCAACGTCGTCATCGACAAAAAATTTGGCGCCCCAAACATCACCAAAGACGGTGTGACGGTCGCCAAGGAAATCGAGCTCAAAGACCCGATCGAAAACATGGGTGCCCAGCTTGTGAAGGAAGTCGCCTCCAAAACCAATGACATTGCCGGCGACGGTACCACCACCGCCACCGTGCTGGCCCAAGCCATCGTGCGTGAAGGCTTCAAAAACGTCACTGCCGGTTCCAACCCCATGGAACTCAAGAAAGGCATCGAAGAGGCTGTGAAAGTCGTGGTGGAAGGCCTCAAGAAACTCAGTCGCCCGGTCGGCGACTCTAAGGAAATCGCACAAGTCGGAACTATTTCTGCCAACAATGATTCTGAGGTTGGTGAAATGATCGCTCAAGCCATGGAAAAAGTTGGCAAAAAGGGCGTGATCACTGTCGAAGAAGCCAAGGGCCTCGAAACCTACCTTGAAACGGTAATGGGGATACAGTTCGATCGTGGCTACTTGTCTCCATATTTTGTCACGAATGCTGATTTGATGGAGGTTGAAATGGATCGGCCCTACATCCTAATCTTTGACAAAAAGATTAGCTCGATGAAGGAGATCCTTCCGATTCTGGAAAAAGTTGTTCAAACAGGCGCACCGTTATTGATCATTGCTGAGGATGTCGATGGCGAAGCCCTCGCAACCCTCGTCGTGAACAAAATCCGTGGTGCACTCAAAATTGCTGCCGTAAAGGCCCCAGGTTTTGGTGATCGCCGCAAAGCCATGCTCGAAGACATCGCCATCCTCACGGGCGGCACAGTCATCAGCGAAGAGCGTGGCTACCGCCTTGACAACACCACCCTCGAAATGCTCGGCCGTGCTGAGAAAATCACCGTCGACAAAGACAATACTACCATCGTAAGTGGGGCAGGTGATCCCGTTGAAATTAAGGCGCGAATGTCCCAAATAGAGAGCCAGATACAAAACACCACCAGCGACTACGACAAGGAGAAGCTCGAAGAGCGCCTTGCCAAATTGGCAGGTGGCGTGGCTGTGCTCTACATCGGAGCCGCGACCGAAGTCGAAATGAAAGAGAAGAAGGCCCGTGTCGAGGATGCATTGAATGCTACCCGCGCTGCCGTCGAAGAAGGCATCGTCCCTGGCGGCGGTGTGGCATTGGTGCGCATGATCAAGAGCCTGCTCCCAGGCAAAGGCGGCATCAATGACAACTTCCTCAAAGGTGATGTCGGCGTCGGCGTGAGCATCGTGCGCCGCTGCTTGGAAGAGCCGCTGCGCCAGATCGTCGCCAATGCTGGCTTGGAGCCAGGCGTGATCCTCGCAAAAGTGCTCGAAGGCGAAGGCGACTACGGCTTCAATGCAC
>JANMIM010000418.1:0-3214 GCA_031375795.1 Bacteroidota bacterium | reverse complement strand
CGCGCGCCGGCAACCCTACATCGTGACCCTCGGCATTCGCCCCACGCGACCCGACACCGGCTATGGCTACATCCAATACATCGACGGCGACAAGCCCGAGCCTTATTACAAGGTCAAGATGTTCACGGAGAAGCCCGACCTGGAAATGGCCAAGACCTTCCTGCGCAGCGGCGATTTCCTCTGGAACAGCGGCATGTTTGTATTCTCCGTCCAAACCATCGTCGAGGCCTTTGCCCAGCACATGCCCGACCTGTATGAGATTTTCCTGGCGATCGCCGCCGAACTCGACACCCCGGCAGAGGGCGAGGCCGTGCGCGGCGCCTACGAGAAGTGCCGCAACGAGAGCATAGACCTGGGCATCATGGAAAAAGCCCGCAATGTCTATGTCATCCCCTCCTCCTTTGACTGGAGCGACCTCGGCACATGGGGCTCGGTCTATGAGCAAATGGAGCAAGACTACGTCGGCAATGCCGTCGTGGGCGAGGTGATGGCCTTTGATGCCGCCAACAACCTGATCCAGATCAGCGACCCCAAGAAAGTCGTGGTCCTGCATGGGCTCAACGACTTCATTGTCGTGGACACCGGCGACGTACTCCTCATCTGCAAGATGGAAAACGAGCAACAGATCCGCACGATCGTGAGCGAGGTCAAGAAGAAGTATGGGAATCAGCTCACCTGAGGGTTAATTGAGAATGGAGAATGGAGAATGGAGAATGGAGAATGCCCTAGCATGATCATTCATTTTCCATTTTCAACTTTCAATTTTCCATTTTTAAGCATTGCAAATAAGCCGCAATCGTCTTTTCCAAGCCCATGTAGAGCGCGTCGCAGACCAGCGCGTGGCCGATGGAGACTTCCAGGAGGCCGGGGATATGCTGGTGGAAATACTGCAAATTCTCCAAGCTGAGGTCGTGGCCGGCGTTGATACCCAGGCCTAGGGTCTGGGCGTGCTTGGCGGCTTGCACAAAGGGTGCGATCGCGGCCTCTCGCCCGCTGGCATACTGGGCGGCATAGGGCTCGGTGTACAGCTCGATGCGGTCGGTGCCCGTCTCCCTGGCGCCGTCGATCCAATCCAATTTTGTTTCACTGAAGATCGACACACGCACCCCGGCAGCTTGGAGGCGTGCGACCACCTCGCGCAAAAAGCCTTGGTGCTGCCGCGTGTCCCAGCCCGCGTTGCTCGTGAGCACGCCGGGCGGGTCGGGCACGAGCGTACACTGTGCGGGGCGTACCTCCTCGACCAGGCGCAAAAAGGCCTCGGCAGGGTAGCCTTCGATGTTGAACTCAACATCGATCACGGGGGCGATTGCCAGCACATCTCTGCGGCGGATGTGCCGCTCGTCGGGCCTCGGATGCACGGTGATGCCCTGCGCGCCGAAGCGCACGCAGTCGATCGCCGCCTGCCGCACGTCGGGATTGTTGCCGCCACGCGCATTGCGCAAGGTCGCAAACTTGTTGATGTTCACGCTCAATTTGGTCATGTGGCAAAGGTAGCTTGGATTTTGGCTTGCGGCGGCTGCTTGAAGGCAAAGAATTTTCTAGTCTCGGAGCTTGATCAATTCGAGCGTATTGCCTTTGAACCCATATTTTCCATTCGAAACTCTTGGTAGGGTCGCTCTAAGCCGTTTTTGAACATCTAGGGAAACCGAGCTCGGAAAGAGGTCTTTGAAAGGAATTCGCAGCATTTGATGCAAAAGGACAAGATCATTCGAAGAAAACGACCGCACACCATTGAGCAATTCTGACGTGTAGGACTTATTGTGACCGAGCAAAGCAGCCAAATCCTTTTGCTTCAGACCCAAGACCTCCAATCGGTGATTGACCCGTTCTTTTCGACGATTGAGAAATTGGCGTTCCTGTTCTGCCTGGATTTCTGCACGATCATTCTCCTCGACTTGTTGGTCCGTAATTGCATCATCGTCTCGCCAATGAGCCTCTTGGTATTCATGAAGGAGTGCACGCAACTCGTCCCGCAGCGGTTTCATGGATGGATCTTCCTTGACCAAAAGCATCAGATTACGATCCGCCAGTTGGGCGCGCTCGTATTCTAGCTCGGAACTTAATTTGCCGTTCTTGATGATTGCTCTGACGTCGAATCCTTTCATATTATTTCGGGATTAAGCCGTTACTCCTAAGCCACTTTTCAATGGTATCTTTATTGTTCTTGAAGGTCTTCTCATATTCATCGTGGGAACCAGCCCAGTAAATCGTTGCAACTCCTTCATCGTCAAATTGCATCAAAATCATGGTGCGATTAATGTGAATATTGAAAAAACAAAAACCGGCGCTGTGAACTCTATCTGCATCGTTTCGAACTATTTTCAGTTCCTCAAAATCGGAAAACGTATGGCCTTCGAGATCATTGACCAAATTGTTGATCGCAGTGACCAATCTTACGTTTCCCTTTTGCTTACGCTTGAGCTTCTTTAGTATTTAAAGACCCTCGACTCTCATGATTTGTACTGCAAAATAGTGAAAAAGTTCTATTCAAAACAGAACTTTTTTCGTCCCCTCCCTCAACAAAACCCCTTCAATCGCTCCCAGACCATGCCGATCGGCATGCCGACCACGTTGTAGTAGTCGCCCTCGATCTTCTCGATGCCCACCATGCCGATCCATTCCTGGATGCCGTAGGATCCCGCCTTGTCAAATGGCTTGTATTGGTCCACATAATAGGCGATCTCCCATTCTTCCAACTTGCGGAATGTGACCAAGGTCGTGGCGTGAAACAAGGTCATTTGGTCGCGGTGACGGATGCAGACGCCCGAGATCACTTGGTTCACATGGCCCGAGAGCAGGCGTAGCATGCGGATCGCGTCCTCCCGGTCCTTGGGTTTTTCCAGCAATTGCCCACGCAGGGAGACGATCGTGTCGGAGGTGATCACGACATGGTCGGCGATCAAGTCCAGATAGGCCTCGCTTTTGTGGAAGGCCAGATGCTCGGCCACCTCGGCGGGCGTCTTGCCCGAGGGAATCGGCTCCTCGACCGGCCTAAGCACGACCTCAAACCGGAGGCCGACATCAGTCAGCAGTTGCTGCCGCCTCGGGGAGCCGGAAGCTAAGATCAAAGGGGCTGTTGTTTTCATCGTCGTCGATCGAGGCAAATAAAAGGCCGCAGACTACCTTGGGGTAGAAATACGTCGATTTCTGCGGCAGGCGGCGTATCGCGATCGCCGCCGCTATCTCGCGCAATGCCTGCTGCCGTCGCCGCTGG
>JANMIM010000391.1:0-1023 GCA_031375795.1 Bacteroidota bacterium | reverse complement strand
GAGCTGGCGACGAGCTTCAAGGACAAGGCCGACAAGCTCGGCAATGTCTCCTCGGGTCTGTTTTTTTACCCCATGCTCATGGCCGCCGACATCCTGCTCTACGACGCGCACCAAGTGCCCGTCGGCAAGGACCAACGTCAGCACCTCGAGTTTACGCGCGATGTCGCCGAGCGCATCTGCAAGCAATTTGGCGAGGACACCTTTGTGATCCCCGAGGCCAAGATCGTCGAGGCGGTGCAGATCGTGCCCGGCATCACCAAGGACGCCGACGGCAAGTTCATGAAGATGAGCAAAAGCTACGGCAACACGATCAACATCTTTGAGGACGACAAGAAGCTCAGGAAGCGCATCAACCAGATCGAGACCGACGCCACGCCGATGGAGCAGGCCAAGAATCCCGACACCTGCCTGGTCTACACCCTCTACAGCATGATCGCCACTTCCGAGCAGACGGCTGCCCTGCGCGAAGCCTACCTCAAGCCCGGCATGGGCTACGGCTGGGCCAAGGAACAATTGTACAATGCGATCCTAGAACGCTTTGGAGAGGCCCGGGAGAAGTACAATTTCTACATGAGCAACAAAAAAGAACTCGACCAAAAGCTTCAAGAAGGCGCTGAAAAGGCTGGAACGATCGCTTATGAGGTGCTCAGCCGGGTCAGATCTAAATTAGGATATAAAAAACTTGCCTATTTTGGCGGCGAGGCTTAATTTCACACCCTATGCACATCGCGATCGCTGGTAATATCGGGTCTGGAAAGACAACCCTCGCGACTCAGCTCTCTAAGTATCTGGGTTTTGAGCCGCAATATGAGGATGCGGACAGCAACCCGTATTTGTTTGATTTCTATCAAGACATGCAACGTTGGTCATTCAACCTGCAGATCTATTTCCTCAATACACGCTTCAAAAAGATCATCGACATCCGCAAGGAAGGGAAAAACATCGTGCAGGACCGCACGATCTATGAAGACGCACAGATCTTCGCCCCCAACCTGCATGCGATGGGCTTGATGGCCAAGCGCG
>JANMIM010000368.1:0-11721 GCA_031375795.1 Bacteroidota bacterium | reverse complement strand
GGGGATTGTACTTGCGGTGGTGGAGGTTTTGCAAATTGGGATCGGTGTAGGTTTGGAGGCAATCTGCCGGCGCAGGCGTGCCCGCCCCCTGAAACGTGCTCGCCCAGGCATGTGCGCCGAGGAAAAAAGGGCTTTGCATCGCCGCGACACCGTATGTGTAGCGGGTGCGCACGATGCCCGAATCATTGATCGCGCAGCAGGAGAGCATCTCCAAGCCATCCTTGCCGTCCCAGACATGCCAGCCGCCGTAGATGAAGGTGGCAGGCAAATACATATAATAACCCTCGGCATCGCTCCAGATCATGGCACCACGTCCCCCGGAGCGCTCCTTGCCAATGCCCACAAGCAGCATGATCCCAAACAACAATGGGATCAGCAATCGGTCGGCCAAGGTCCAGATTTGACGCATGGTGGAAAATTACAAAAAATGCGTTCGCTTGTATGCGGTGCGCTCCCATTTGCCAAGGCAATCGCATGAAGCTTGCGAGCGGCTCCGACGCGTCGGAGCACGCTGATCCTACACGAGCCTCTGGCGAGCGTTGATATAGGCAAAAGGACTAATCATTCTTCAAAAATGGGCAACTCTCGCCAGAGGCTCGCGTCGGATAGCCGCCTCGGCGGACAAAGGCCGCGGGCCGCAATACTTTTTCATGCGATTGCCTTATCCTATTTGCCTGAGACCTTGCCTGGGGCCAATGAGAAACCGCCACCCATGAAATGGTAATCAGAGTTGCTCATGTTGTGGTCGGGCTCCACGAGTTTCACCTCCATCTTGCCCTCGATGCGGCTGCCGACCGAGCCTGTGTTGAATTCCATCCAACCCGTGGCCTTGGTGGAATGAAACATGAGCAGGTCGCCTTGCTCCCAATAGCAAACCTGGATTTGTGGGGCAGGCAATTGAATGCGTTTCCCAAAGGGCAGCCCGTCCTGAAACCAGAGCAGGAGGTGAATGCGGTTGGGCAGTTTGCTATGAAACAATGGATTTTCATAGTCTTGGTCGATGCGCATCACCACCCCAGCAGCCGAGTCCACGTGGCAGACCTTGCCCTCGCTGCCGATCCCAGCAAAATTGAAATAGGAGCCCTTGATCTTGGGTTTGGGCATGGGGGCGAATGAAAGCGACATGACACAAAGCATCGCCGTGGCGATGGTGCCCATTAAAACCGTCCACCTGCCCAATCGATTCCTCATATCAGGATGCTTTTCACCCAAGTTCGGGATTTAACAGCAAATACAAGGCCGTAACCTTGTCGCCGGCCGCCAATTTAGCCTTGGCCTCCGCAACAGCGTCCTTGCCCCGATAGCCCAGGCCCTCGGTGGCCCACCAAGCCTGCAAGGCCTCGCGCCCAGGCAGCGCGGCGATGTTGCCCAGGCGGCCCAGCTCATTGCCGCTGAGCTGATGGCTCAGGCGGATGTAGGCTGGCAGGGCATCGATGCCGATGCCCGGCACGTCCAGCGGTTTCTCGACCTCAAACACGCCAGCCCCGCTGGCGCGCACATAATAGTTGCCTCCCATGCGCGCCACAAGATCGATCTTGTGGGGGTCGATCTGCTCGTCTGCCCCCAGCACCGCGCGGTCGATGTGCATGCGCAGCACCTTTGCAAAGATCAATTGCCCCGCACCGCCAAAGGCCCCGAGCGGCTTGATCTCGACCACCTTGCATTCCATCTGCACCGGTGACTCCCCGACACGAAACGGGCGCACGAGCTCGCTGGGCAGCATCGTGAAGCCCGCCTTGTCAAATTCATTGATGCCGTCGGGGTATTCCGAGCTCGCAAGGTTCATTTGCTCCACGATGGCGTGGCTCACGACATTGACCACCACCTCAGGCACGGCGATCACATTGCTCAGCGTGTGTTTGGTGGAGTTGTCGCGCACCCGTCGGGCAGGGGAGAAGATGAGCATCGGCGGGTTGCTGCTGAACACATTGAAGAAGCTGAACGGCGCCAGGTTGGGGGTGCCGTCGGCGCTGATCGTGCTCGCAAAGGCCACGGGCCGGGGAGCCACGGCTCCCAGCAAGTAGGCATGGAGAAATTTGGTCTTGATTTCCCCGGGGGTGATGGTGAGGTAGTCGCTCATGGGACAAAGCTAGCGAACAATTGAAAATGGAAAATGGAGAATTGAAAATGAAGCTTGGGTGCTGGGGAAATGGGTGGATTTGGTGGCTATGAATTCCTTTTCGTCTGAAAACCATCCCAACTTGGCCCCGGGATTGGTCGAAATTTGCCCAAAAGTAAGCTTGTTACCTAAGGGTTAGTGCAGTACGCAAACCAATTCCAGCAGAATCATAGACATTCTCCATTTTCCATTTTCAATTCTCCATTTACCACCGTACCTTTGGCGCTCCCAAGGATTTTGGGGTGAAAGGAGTTCCAATAGTACATGTCAGAAATTGAAAATGAAGTAAAAAACGCGGATCAAGACGCTCCAATGGTTGAGCAGCCTGAAACGCCGGCTGCTGAGGACCAACAAGAGGTCGTCGCTGAAACAACAGTGGAGGTCGTCGCCGAGGCCCCCGTGGAGGTGGTCGCCGAGACACCTGCGGAAGTCGTCGCTGAGACGCCAGTAGAAGTCGCCGCCGAGGTACCCGCAGTGGTCGCCGAGGTCGTCGAAGCACCCAAGGTGGTCGCCGCCGAAGGTCGCAAAAGGGTAGAGCCCACCGTGGCAAATGCACCGGTCGCCGAACCCAAAGCCCATAAATCCAAGGCACCCGCCAAGCTCACACAGCCCGTCAACGACGAGGACTTTGACTGGGAAGCTGCCGAAGGTGGCTACAGCAAGGCCGAGCGCGCCAAGATGGAAGCCGTGTACAAAACGACGCTTTCTGAAGTCAAAGAAGGTGAGATCGTCGTCGGTACCGTCGTGTACGTGACCGAAAAAGACGTGATCCTCAACATCGGCTTCAAATCTGAAGGCATCGTGCCCCTCACAGAGTTCCGTGAAAGGGCAGACCTCAAAGCTGGCGACAAGGTCGATGTGTACCTTGAAACCGTTGAGGACCTCAATGGTCAGCTGATCCTGTCGCGCAAGCGTGCCAAGCACATGCGCACTTGGGAAAAGATCCTCAAAGCCGAAACCGAGGACGTCATCCTCGAGGGCCTCATCAAGCGCCGCACCAAAGGCGGCTTTGTGGTGGACATCGACGGCATCGAGGCATTCCTCCCTGGTTCACAGATCGACGTGAAGCCTGTCCGCGATTTCGACGCCTACGTCGGCAAGAGCATGGACTTCAAAGTCGTGAAGATCAACCACCCATTCGAAAACGTCGTGATCTCCCACAAAGTGCTCATCGAGAAAGACCTCGAAGCACAACGCATGGAGATCCTCAAAAACCTGGAAAAAGGCCAAGTCCTCGAAGGCACCGTCAAGAACATGACCCACTTCGGTGTGTTCATCGACCTCGGTGGTGTGGACGGCTTGCTCCACATTACAGATATCTCATGGGGCCGCATCAATCACCCCGACGAAGTCCTGGACCTCGACCAAAAGGTCAACGTGGTCGTGTTGGAATTCGACGAAGAGAAGAAGCGCATCAGCTTGGGTATGAAGCAACTGCAGCCCCACCCATGGGACTCGCTTGCTGAGACCCTCGTCGAGGGCTCCCGTGTCAAGGGTCGCGTCGTGACGGTGGCAGATTACGGCATCTTTGTCGAAATCACCCCTGGCGTCGAAGGCTTGGTGCACATGAGCGAGATGAGCTGGTCACAACACCTCAAAAACCCCACCGAACTCTTCAAGATCGGTGACGAAGTCGAGGCGACCATCCTCAGCATCGACCGCGACGAGCACAAGATGTCCCTCGGCCTCAAGCAGAGCAAGGACGATCCATGGCTCAATGCCGCATCGCGCTATGCACAAGGCACGCAGCACACCGGCATCGTGCGCAACATGACCAACTACGGTCTGTTTGTCGAGCTCGAAGAAGGTGTCGATGGCCTCGTGCACATCAGCGACCTTTCGTGGACCAAAAAATACAGCCATCCTTCTGAGTTCATCAAGAAAGATGAGAAGCTGGAAGTCGTGGTGCTCGACATCGACGTCGAAAACCGTCGCTTGAGCTTGGGCCACAAGCAACTCACCGAAGACGTATGGATCACCTTTGAAGCCATCTTCGTACTCGGCTCGACCCATAAAGGCACCTTGCTCAGCTACAATGACAAGGGCGGCATCGTGGAGTTGGAGTACGGTGTCGAAGGATTCGTCCCTAGCAAGCACATGGCGGTGGCCGAAGGCCAACCCAAGCTGAAGACGGGCGAGGCCTATGAATTCAAAGTCATCGAATTCAACAAGGACGCCAAGAAATTGGTACTGTCACACCGTGCCACATGGGACGATGAGCAGCAGAGCCAAGAGCAGTCGGGCGAAGGCCGTGGCCGTAAGCGCGAAGGCGCAAACGAGAAGGCACAAGGCGGCGGTGGCGCAAATGCAGGTGGTGGTGGAAACGCTGGGGGCGGCAAAAAGCAAGCCCAGACGACGCCTAAGCCTAAGCAGGAGACCACCACCTTGGGTGAAATCTCAGCACTCGCCAATCTGAAAGCCCAATTGGAGGCCGATGAAAGGCAAAAAGCCGAATCCAAGCTCAAAGACATGGGCAAAGGCAAGGCAGCTGCTGAGGAAACAGTGGAAAGCAACGAGGAAGCTCCTGCTGAAGTGACGCCTGAAGTCGTCGCCGAAGGCGAGGCACCTGCAATCGAGGAAGCTGATTCGACCGAAGAAAAAGGCGAATAAGAACCCCTTGGTTTGAAATTGAATGAAAAGGCCCTTGCAAGAGGGCCTTTTTTGTCGTGCGCCCTACTTAAACCGCATTCCCTCCGCCTCCCCCCCAACCGTGTAATCGATTCCTTCATTTCAACTTGCCGATGGGAGGGGAATGGGCTATCCTTGCATGCAATGTCTTACGGATCGTACATGAAAAATCAATCAAAGAATTGGCTGCTGGCCAGCTTTTGGGCATTTGCCTGCCTGCAGGGCATGGCACAGGTGCCCGGATACCTCCCCACCAATGGCTTGGTGGCCTGCTACCCCCTGAATGGCAATGCACACGATGTGAGTGGCTATGGCAACGATGGCATCACCTCCAATGTCTCACCGACCACCGACAGGTTTTTTCACGCCGCCAGCGCCTACTTGTTCCCCAATTCGCCCGCAGGAATCGATTGCGGCAGCGATACCATCTTGGATGTCAATGAGTGCACGATTGCGGCATGGGTGAGGCTCTCGTCCACAGCATTGCCGCAGCAAACCATTGTTGCCAGGGCCGACTCGGCGGCGACGGGCGCATTTGAGCTCTTGGTCGTCGAGGATCGGTTTCGCGTCATCTTCTACTACGACTCCACCGAGGCGCGCATGGATTGTTTCAACATCCTTTTTCCGAGCACATGGTACCACCTGGTCGCCACCAATAGCACGACCTACGGGGTGGCAATGTATATCAATGGCGCCTTGTCCCGCTCTTCGCCCTATACCGGCAATCTGAGACAGGGTGTGACAGACCACCTGCGGATCGGGTCAAGTGGGGCCGCCATGGGCAGCCCGGTGGTCAATGGCAAATTGGATGATATCGCGATCTGGGACCGTGTGATGTTCACCGAGGAGGTCGAAGCCATGTATGCGGCAGGCTTGGTCGCACGTGAAACAGCAGCGCCAAATGTGTCATTCTCAATGTCTCCCAACCCAGCGGTCGATGCCCTGCGGCTGCATGTGGATGCTTCCCTCATTGGGGAGCGGTATATGATCTCCAATGCCTTGGGGCAAGAGATGCGCGCTGGAATTTTGACGGAACAAACCCTCATGATCGGACTGGCCGGGCTCCTTCCTGGGCTGTATTTGGTGCAAGTCGGGCATGAATCGGCCGCCAAAAGGCTGCTCATTCAATAAGTTGTCGCTATCCCCAAGCAGGGATCAATGTTGCATGCTGCGCCGGAACACGGCATCCAAGTGATCGATCAACACCCCTGTGGCGTGGTCCATGTGCTTGTCGTTGGGGATGATGATGTCGCAATCACCCCTGAACGGCTCGATGTGCTGCCTGTACATCGGCGCCACGAACTTCTCGTAGTATTTCAGCACATCGTCCAGGCCATAGCCACGCTCGGCGGCATCCCTGCGGATGCGTCTGCTCAGGCGCAGGTGCTCCGATGTGTCCACAAAAACCATGAGGTCCAGCATCTTGCGCACTTCTGGATTGTTGAAGACAAAAAGTCCCTCGATCACGACGATGGGAGCTGGCTCAAACCGCAGCATGGCGGGTACGATCGCAGGATTGTTGAATGTGTATTCCAAAATCTCAAATCCTTGGCCGTCTTGCAGCTTTTTCAGATCGACTGCCAGCGCCTGCAGGTCCAGCGCCGATGGATGGTCGAAATTGATCTCGCCGTCCAAGGTGCGCGGCAGGTCGTCGCGGCTGATGTAATAATTGTCCAGGGAGATGAGCGTAAGCGCCTCCTTGCCAAATTTTTGGACGATGCGGCGCAGCAAAGTGGTCTTGCCGGATCCGGAACCACCAGATATGCCGAGAAAGTAGGGTTTATGCTTACTCATTGTTGACGTAGGTATTCAGCAAGTTTTTGCACGGCGAGGCCGCGATGGGAAATGGCGTTTTTTTCCTCGGGCTGCATTTCCGCGAGGCAGCGGGTCTCACCTTCGGGCACGAAAATCGGGTCGTAGCCAAAGCCCATGTGCCCACGAGGCGCGTGCGAGATGTGCCCCCGAAGCTCTCCCTCAAAGAATTTGAGCGCATGGCCGTCGTACAAGGCGATCACCGTGCGAAACTTGGCGCTGCGGTCGGTCTTGTCGGTGAGGGCGGCGAGCAATTTCTGTTGGTTGGCGATGGCATCATTTGCTGGACCCGCATAGCGGGCAGAATAGACCCCGGGCGCACCATTCAAGGCGTTGACCTCGAGGCCGGTATCGTCAGAGAAGCATGGGATGCCGGTTGCCTCAAAAAAGGCGACCGCCTTCAGCCGGGCATTGCCCTGCAAGGTGTCTTCGGTTTCCTCCACATCCAGTGGGCTGGGCAAATCCTTGAAACTCAGGATTTCAAAGCTGTCTCCCAATATTTCGTCGATTTCCTTCAGCTTCTTGGGATTTCCGGTGCCAAAGAATAGTTTTTGACGGGTCATTTCGTGATGCGGTCCTTGAGAAGTTTGAGATGCACCCAGAGTTGGCGCTTGAGGTCGTTGTTGTCTTTCAAGACTTCCAGCCGATGCGTGAAAAAGACTTCGCCCTTGCCTAGCTTCACCGGATTTTCCGCGCCGCCCCAGATGTCGGTGTCAAACACGACGGCATGCGGATTGGGCATATGGTCAAATTCCTCCAATTGCACAGGGCCGTCGATTTGCCCGAAGCCAACCATGTCGGTCGGAATCCCCAGGGATTCCACGATTTTTTTCAGCAACTCGGTGAGTTCAGGATTTTTGAACTCGGCAATTTGCAACACAAACAACACGACGCTGCTGGTCTTGGGCTTCCAAGTGATGCCCCGTTTCCGCGGAGCCGCCTCCTCGACAGGCTCCAACTTGGTCTTGGGCACCTGCGGGATGGATTCCTTGGTGCTGGGCACCTTTTCGACCGCGACAGGGGGCACCGGCGCCTTGACGACGGTCTCGACGGGATCGGGCGCAAGAAGATCCTGCGGCGAAATGTAAAACGTCTCGCCATAGAGGAGTGCGAGGGAGTCGGCGCTGTCGATCAATGAGTTGGTCATGGGCATATTATGATTTCAGGGCGAAATGCTTTTCGGCCATCTCGCGCACAGCGGTGCCGATCGCGAGGGCCGATGTGGCGGCAGGACTGGGTGCGTTCAACACGTGGATGGAGTCCTGGCGGTACTCGATCTTGAAGTCGTCGATCATTTCACCGTTGGGGTCCAGGGCCATGGCACGCACGCCGGCGCGGCCGGGCTGGAGGTCGTCCATCTCCAAGCTGGGGATGAGGCGCTGCAGCTGGCTAAGGAAGAGCTTTTTGGAGAATGCCCTCCGGTATTCATCCAAGCCATGCCGCCAGTGCTTGGCAAAGAGTTTCCAAGTGCCGCGATAGCTCAGTGCGTCAAAACTGTCGCGCAGGCTGAAAGAAAGCTTGCCGTAGCCCTCGCGCTTGAAAACGAAGACCGCATTGGGGCCACATTCCACCGAGCCGTCGACCATTCGCGTAAAATGCACTCCGAGGAATGGGAATGCAGGATTCGGGACAGGGTAGATCAGATTCTTCACCTTGTGCTTGCCGCCCTCGGTCAGGTCGTAATAATCCCCCCGAAAACCAACAATGCGCATGCCGATGTCATTGAGACCGTCCATGTGCGCGAGGCGGTCTGCTTGCAGGCCGCCGCAAAAAATCGTGTGCCGCCCCCGGAAGTCACCTCGGTTTGTATGCACGGTATTCAATTCGCCCATCTTTTCCAGGCCCGTCACACAATGGCCCGTCAAGACCTTGCTGTCCGCGTTTTTGGCCGGGATGAGTTCGCCGAGTCGCTCGGTGAGGCCTCTGAAATCGATGATGCCGGTGCATGGCACCCAAATCCCAGCGATGCCCCTCACATGCGGTTCGATTTCCCTGATGCGGTCGGCCCCGATTTTCTCAATGCCTTCCACACCATTTTGGAGACCATTGTTGAAGATCTTGTCCATGAAAGGAAACTCGCTCTCTTGGGTGGCCACGACGATCTTGCCACAGATATCGTGCTTGATCTGGTACTTGCGGGCAAATGCCACCAGTTCATGCCGGCCTTCCACGCAGTTTTTGGCCTTGTAACTCCCTGGTTTGTAGTAGAGTCCAGAGTGGATCACCCCGGAGTTGTGACCTGTCTGGTGATCGGCAAGGCGGTCTTCCTTCTCCAGCACGAGGACTTTCAAATGCGGGTAAGCCTCTTGGATTTTCCAACCACTTGCCATCCCGACCACGCCCCCACCGACTACGATGACATCAAAAATCTCTTGCGATTGACTCACTTTTTTTCCTTCTTGATTCAAGAATTCACGACGGCAAAGTAAGGAAAAATTAAAAAGAAATTGTCGTTGGGTTCTGCACACTTTGGCGGCGGGTGCAAGGTTGGAAACGCAGGGTGTCATGCTAAATTCCGGTGTGGTTTATCGTCCCAAACTCGATGCTGATCGAGGGTTTTGCGCGATTCATCACTAGAATGTTTGAACGCATGAGATTTTTTTGAACTAAATATCGAATCAGAACTCTGTTAAACTTGTAACAATCACATTCCGAAACGTAATGTAGGTGGATGGAGAAAATACGAGGGAATTTGCATTCATTCAATCGAAAAAATTGCCGAAATGAACGCTAGGCCTATGATGTTGAATGCGAGATGTGTAGGTTTCAGATGATCAATCGAGACAAGTTGACATCAAATGGGATGAAATTTGGCGCATTCTTGATCGTGGTCAGGAAAAGGTAATTTGCAGCTTGGCACATTGGCAACTCAATGTTGCTGAAGTCCCCAAAAGCAGTCACAATTGTGTGTACTGTGGAGAAATTTGTCTCAGGGCTATTTGTGAATCATCGGAGTTGTGCTATTTTTGCATCACAAAATGGTGACAAGGTCATTAATTTTTCCTGTCATCGGTTTGATTTACCTGTATCGCTGGTCTGCTTGGAAGAGGTTTCTTTGGATGTTGAATTCGGTGCGGACTGCAAATATGGTTTCATGGACATAGGTTTGTTGAGTGTATCGGAATCTTGTATTTAAAAACTATTCGGAAGAAATTATGAACATTGGGTATTATTATCAACTGCTAGCGGGCCTTATCCGCGAAAGCGGTCGTTTCAGTTATCCACGTGCTTTGAAAGATGTGGTTCGTTCGGCGGATCTGGACGATGTGAAGCAGATGGAAGAACTGTTGGCCTCTGAGATTGCAAATTGCTCCCTTCATGACAACAATGGCGCAGAATACTTTGCGTTTTTGTCAGAAGCAGCGCTGCTGTTTGCAATGTCGCGTTCCAACTACGCTGAGTTTGACCGTCTGTATGAGGTCATCGAAAAGCGTCTGCAAACCCTGCGCAGCTCCGGCCTGGCACAGATCAACGTGTCTGGCTGGCAGTGGTACCTTGAATACATCAAGGGTTCTGCACTGCGCCTCAAGCGTGAGGCTCCGGTCGAGGCGTTTGAAAAGGCCATCGACGACATCGAGTGGGATGAGCTCGGAGCCGAGTTCATCTACCGTGTGAGTGCGGTGACGGGATTTGTGTATATGAACGAGGAAAATGCCGAAAAGCGCAACAAAGCGCGCTTTTGGTTGCAAAAGACGATTTCTGAGCAAGAAATCTCACGCACGCTGGTCGCTTTCCTCAATTTGGCAGACTTTTACCTTGCAGATCCCAAGGGGGATCATCAAAAGCGCCTCGAAGACCATATCCAAAAACTCGAGTTGCAAGCGAATTCGGCAACCGACGCAGGCCTGGCCCGCGTCTACCGCACCGCAGTCCTGGACTACCAAGCTCGTGCGTTGGTCGCACGCTCTGGCGGTCACGACGACGACATCGTGAAAATCGAGGAAAACCTGCGCAACGTGCGCGAGGTGGAGAAAAATGTCACCTATGACAGCAAGAGCATGCCCGGCTTCGTGCGTGCCTCCCTCAAGTCGCTGTTTAGCAACTACTACTTCAACGTGACCTCGGCCGAGCTGGACAGCGAGGACCTCGAGGACCTGCTGGCAATGGCACTCGACGACATCAACGAGGCACAGACCATCGCCCGCAAGATCAAGGACGACGCATTCAAGGCCCAGCTCAGGCTGCAATGGATGGGGATCGCCGCACGCAAAGTGGTCAAAATCAACGAAAAAGACCTCAAGGAAATCCTTGCCGAAGCCAAGAAAGGCGACGACCATCGCAGCTACGTCGTGGCAGCAGGTTGCTATGCCGATTACCACTTGCGCAAAAAGGAGACCCAAAAAGCCTATGACCTCTTGTTTGAAATGGTCAAGAAGGGCTACAAGAAAGTCGACCAAGGCGGCTTTTACCTCGCCACCCATGGATTGGCCCGCATCAACGACATCTTGCTCGCTGAGGTGGATCGCCCAGGCGTGAGCTGGATGGTGAACTCTCTCACCGATTTCTTTGGCTCACTTGCCGAGACCGTAGACGGCATGGAATCTCACATCTCCAACATCGGCCAAGACATGTTTGACCGCTTTTTGGAGGAGTTCCTGCGCATGGAGCCGGCCACACACTTGAACGCCAAGGTGTACCTGCGCTACCAATTCTATGAAATGAAGGTGTTGCGCGTCACGGCCATCGCCCGTGCCGACAAGTTGGGCCAGCAGATCGCTGAGAAACTCATCGCTGAAATCAGCCACCCCAACAATCCGCTGAGCTTCATGCGTGCAGATTGGGAGGAATTCAAAGACGTGCCCAACAGCGTGCGCAACAAGATGCTCAACAAGTGCATCTCGATCAGCAAGGGCGACCTGCCATTGGCTGCCGACCACCTGGACTTCAGCTACCGCAACCTGCGCAGCTACATCACCTTCAAGGAGGTGAACCGTCTCGGCTTCTTCCTCGATAAGCAGGAGACCAACAACAAGCAGCTGGAGCACGGCATCCGCCTCTTGTTTTTTGATCTGTACAAGCGCGGCACCATCTTTGAAGTCGTGTTTGACATGCCTAAGTTCCTCGTCGAGCACGCCAAGAGCGGATTCAGCAGCCAAGACATGGAGGAAGCGCTCGACATCAAGGGCACGACCGCCAAGAAATACATCAAGATCATGATCGAC
>JANMIM010000364.1:0-2435 GCA_031375795.1 Bacteroidota bacterium | reverse complement strand
CAGAGGAACCCACCAACGTGATCGTCGTTGCAGGCATTTTGACCATGCGGTCACCCAGGATGTTCAACACATTGTAGTACACCGTCATTTGACGGCCAGAGCGACCTGAGAGGTTCTTGGGAGCATTCATCTCCAATTGGTTTTCTGAAAATTCCTGCACTTGATCGGTACGCAGCAAGACATAGCGATCAGGCAATGCGGTCGATCCCGGATTGAAGAACACATAGTTGCGCAGGGGGAATACCTCGCGGATATTGCGCTGCACCGCAATATTGGCAGGCGCATTGGTCGAGAACTCAATCTCTGGATCTGGGATCACCGGTGCGATGATGGGTGCCTTCACGACCTCCACGGGTGCTGCTGGAATCTCGCGTCCACGACCAAATTTCACGGCAATACCGGCACGCAAGGTGGTGATGTTCCAGGTTTCGATGTTGCGCGGCGACTGTCCAAAGTAGGGTTGGAAAGAAGCAAAGGGAGAGATGACCCACGAGGTCTTGTGTGTGGCGTTGGACAATTGGATATCGTAGCCCATGCCCACCTGCCCAGAAAAGACGATCGGCTTCACATCACTCAGGTCGCCCATCACATCCGGCTCGGCCACTTGTTCAGGATAGTCGGGATTGGTGCCCTGCTTGTACACAAATGACTTCTGGATATTGTAGCCGACCCGTGGCCCTGCAAAGAGGTAGAAATTGGACTTCCAGGGCGCAAACCGCAAGCTTGGCTCAAAGGAGACGTATGCCAGCTTGGTGGCGAGATCCCTCGGGCAATTGCATGGGGAAAATTCGCGGTTGTAGGTGCCCCTGCGGCTGTCATAGGCAGCTTGCAGGATAAATCCCCAGTTGGAGGTCGGGCGGTGAAACTCGACCAATGGCCCAGCAAAAAGGCCGAGTCCCAAGCCTTGCTGAAAGGCGACAGGCGCCATCAAATCTGCATTGAGTCGCTGAGTACTACCGAGGTAGAAATTGAGGTTGCCGCCGCCAGCAGCGCCAAACCACCAGGAGGGGCGTGTATATTGCGGTGTCGCTGGGTCGATTACTTTTTGTGCCTGCAAGGGGGCGAGCAGCGACAGTACCATCGCCATGGCGAGGATTCCCCTTTTGGTGCACAGCGACATGGCCATGAGCAGCATGCGCGCACGCAATTGAACAATGATTTTCGTTTTCATAATCTTGAGCTATTAAGGTCTGGAGATGATATTGGTACTGGTCATTACGACCGCTGAATTCTGGCACAACATGCGCCCGACAGCCGTGGAATAGCCATTCATGGTGATCGATGTCAGGGCAAGGATATTGCCCTTGAAGGAGGTGTAGTCCCCGATGGTGGCAGAGCTGCCCGTTTGCCAGAATACATTGGCTGCATTGGCGCCGCCCGTGAGGATGACGTTGCCACCGGCACCGCCGACAGTGGTGAAGCCAGAGGCGATTTGGAAGATCCAGACGGCATTGACATCGCCTTGTGCATCCAGTGTGAGGTCACCCGATTGGATCAAGAGCGTAGAGGTCGTCTTGTAAATCCCTGGTGCCAATGTGAGCCCACCGAGGTCACCCGATACGGTCGCCGGTGCAGGCAAGGTTTGGGCTTCGGCAAAGAGGTAGGCTGCCGTCAAGTCGTTTTTGGCCTGCAAGAGCATGGCCGGCACGCCGGGAGGCGCGATATCATCTGCGGCATAGAGAGCGCCATTCACCACGATGGCCGGCGGGAAACCTACGATCGAGCTGCGGGCGCCAGGGTAAATGCCTACATCCATGTTGCGAATCTCACTGAAGCCAGCCATGTTGCTCACGCCGACCCCAGCCAGGATGCCAAAGCGACCTGCTCCTCCCAAATCCACGTGGGGAGGGCCCAAGTGCGGTACAGTGCTGAACGTCCACACATAGTCGGTCACCAAGCCTACCCCAGATGGGTTTTGCGCACCGGTCGTGATCCTTGCGGTATAGGTGGTGTCAGACCGCAGGTCGTTGTTGGGTGTGAAATAGGCAGTGTTTCCACTGTAATTCACCGAGCCCAAGATATTGACACTGCCACGCATGAGGGTAAATGTCGAGTTGTTGAGCGTGGCAGGATTCATGGCTACGCTGAACGTGGCACTGATGACTTTGTTCAAGGGCACATTCGTTTCCAGGTTCAAGGGATCGGTTGCGACCACCGTGGGCGGAGGTAGCACGACGGTCGTAAATTCCCAGGTATAGGTGTTGGCCATCGAGACGCCTCCGAGGTTTTTGACGCCGGTCGTAATCGTGGCAGTGTAGAGCACCCCAGAGATGAGCGGGCTAGAAGGCGTGAAGGAAGCCGTGGTGCTGGTGCGTGAAACCATGCCAGCGACGGTGTTGCTGCCCTGTCGCAGCAGGAAGGTGGAACCGTTGAGCGTGTTCTGATCCATCGGCTCGCTGAAGGTCGCCGTGAGTACCTTGGTGACGGGCACGCCG
>JANMIM010000360.1:0-3221 GCA_031375795.1 Bacteroidota bacterium | reverse complement strand
CGCTCGTCCCTCAAGACTTGGATTTTCACGATTGCCTCCAACCTCGCCAAGGACCTCCTGCGCGCCAAGAAACGATGGCCCGAGAACGTCACCGACATCACCCGCGCGGCCGCGCTCGGCAACCGCGAATTCCTCGGCGACATGATGCAGGTGCGCATGACCTCGCCCCAAGGCAATTTTGAGATCAAGGAGCATATTACGTTTTGTTTTGCCTGCATTTCCAAGTCATTGCCCCTCGAGCAACAGATCGTGATTTTCTTGAAGGAGGTCTACGAATTCAAGGTGCTGGAAATCGCGGAAATCATGGACCAAACCGAGGCCATGGTCAAGTATTACCTCCACACGGGCCGCAGCAAGATGATCGACATCTTCGACAAACGCTGCGCGCTGATCAACAAGGAGGGTACTTGCCACCAATGCTCGGAACTCAACGGCATCTTTAATCCCAAGCAGGATTTCCAAGTCGAGAAGGTGAAAATCGAGATGGCCCGCGATGCCGAGAAGCATGACAAGGAGGCGCTTTTTGACCTGCGGATGAAATTGGTGGCCTCCATCGACCCCTTTGATTCGCCCGCCTCCGAAATGCAACTCCTTCATTTGCAGCACAATCATGGAGTGATGGAAAAATATTTGGAAAATAATTGAGCGAGCGCCTATCGTTTTGCTCGCGCGGTTCGTCAGAAGTTCAAATCCCAATGACGGGATGGAACAGTTACATCAATCGCGTAAAAAAATGGCAACTTCATCATCCGCCCAAAACGGCACTGCAACCACCACCGCAACCACATTTCGCCGCACGACGGCCATCGAAATCCGCGTACAAGCCGAAGCCGAGATCATCTGGGCCATGCTCACCAATGCGAGCGATTTCCCACGATGGAACTCGACGGTCACAAGCATCGAGGGACCGATCGCGCAAGGCCAAAAGCTGTCGATCAAGGTGAAACTCGATCCCAAACGCGTGTTCAAACCCAAAGTCAAAGTCTTCGAGCCCAAGGCCCAAATGACCTGGGAAGACGGCGCCGCGCCCTTTTTCAAAGGCGTGCGCACATTTACCCTCACCGCAAACACAGACGGCAGCACGACCTTCTCGATGGTCGAGACCATGGGCGGAATCATGTTCCCGATGGCCGCCAAGAGCATCCCCGATTTCAAGGCGACCTTTGAGCAATATGTGAAGGATTTGAAAAATGAAGCCGAGACGATTGCGAATGGGAAATGAATCGCTCGGATAGATGATAATTTTGCTTATCCGTTACTTTGCCAGTAGGCAAAATTCCTTGTCATTTCGACCGAAGTCTTGGTGCATTTGCAAGGCTCCAAAGGAGCCGCAGCAAATTCACCAAGACGTAGCGGAGAAATCTTGCGCGTCAGAAACACATTACGAAACACCCTGCGCTGAACCATAGCACTGACCAACGGCGCTGAACCATAACGCTGACCCAAACCGCAAGATTTCTCCGCTGCGTGGTCTCGTCGCTTCGCTACCTCGACCACTTCGGTCGAAATGACATTCGGTTTTTCCATGCTACTGGCAATCATCCCGATAAGCATAATGAAAATCATACGCTACTAGTCGGGCTTCGCCTCATAATATCGAATGATTTGATCGATGTTTGGTCGTGAAACGGACTCGGGATCCAAGGCTATGAAAGCCTTTGCATGGTGCATTGCAGAATCCTCATTGCCAAGATGATAATAGCTCTCTGCAAGCCAATAGCGTGGGGTGGAATTTTGGGGATCCATCAAGGCAGCCCGCGTGCTGTATTGGATGGCCGCAGGATAGTTTCCGACACCCGCCGAGGCTCCCCCTAGTGACTCGTTTGCGATCGCAGTGGTACTGTCCAGGCGCCACGCAATTTGTGAATATTGTAGGGCAAGGTCATATTGTTGCATCAAGCTATAGACCGCAGCAATGGCGATGTTGACGGTTTGCAAATTCGACGGTTCCTCTTTTTGCAACAAGCCTTGATAGATCACAAGGGCATCTTGAAAGCGGTTTTCTGCGATCAAGGCGGCCGCTTCGTGATATTCTCCGGAATAGGATGAGGCTCCCATCGCGAAGGTCTGTGCGCCGTTGTCGAATACAAGTGGTTTCTGATGGCGGTTGCAGGCCAGGCACAGGAAAATGCAGGCGATGCAGACAAGGATCCAATTGCGGCCTTTGGTCATCATTCGGGCTTCATTGACATTTCAAAAGCCAAGGTAGGCAATCCTCGTTCCTTCTCATGCAGCCGATTTGAAAATTCCAAGATCATCGGTCACAAGCCACTGTCCATGCGCCTTTCCAGAAATCGGTGCCTGGCCGTGCCCATCATCCACGCTGCCACGCTCGGAAAATTAAGATCGCCTAGGCACTGTTTTCCATCCCCAACCTGCTACCTTTGCGGTATGGAGAGTAGGCTTCATTCGGTAATCAGTGTTGTGTTGGCTTTGTTTTTTGTTGGTTTGTGCATCGTTCAGTTGGGCGACCCGGATCCCGTGACCTGGATTTTGATCTATGGGTACATGGTCGTGCTGCTCATGCTCAATGTCTGGAAAAAGCTGCCCAAGGTCGCGAGTGCGCTGCCCATGATTGCAGCCATCGTGGGTGCCGTGATGCTCTGGCCCGTCGAATCGCAAGCAGCCGCCACCCATCTGGAAAGCCGTTCGGCCTTTGAATGGACGCGCGAGTCTCTCGGCCTCTCGCTCTGCGCAATCGCCTGTGTCTACGTGCTCGTACGCTCATGGCTGCGCAAGGCCGAGAATCCCTGGGTGATGGAATGAGGCCAAGATTGGCGGTGCAAATCGGCTCCGGCATGGTCTTCGCACCCCGTTCAAACCATTGCCATCCCGTCAATAGTTGCGAGCTGACCTAGCGTGGACTATATTGGCATGTGAAATGCAATGAAATGCCTCCAAAAAGCCTGTGTTTGCAATTGTTGGTCGTCCTGGCCTTGCTTTTGAGCGTTCCTTTGGGACTTCAATCGCAACCCATCGACGTCGCCAAGTTCAAATCCCTCAAAATTCGCAACATCGGCCCCGCAGGCATGAGTGGGCGCGTGACGAGCATCGCCGCGACCAATGCCGAGCACCCCGTGTTGTATGTGGGCACGGCCTCGGGTGGTGTCTGGAAGAGCGAGAATGCAGGCATCAGTTGGGCGCCGGTCTTTGACAACGAGGTGATCCAGTCCATCGGGGCAGTGGCTGTGGCTCCCAGCAACCCGAGCGTGATCTGGGCT
>JANMIM010000358.1:0-6272 GCA_031375795.1 Bacteroidota bacterium | reverse complement strand
GCCGCCTTCGGTATAAGTCTGTTTTCCAGGATCCCCAAAATTTTGGTATACCCCGGTGAAGTTGTTTTGAAACTCCATCGAGATGGTGAGACCCCACAGCGGTGCATCAAATTCCTTGGAGCTGGGATGAAAGCCTAGCGCGGGCCACTGCTGCCCCATCACCGCAATATTGCCGAGCAACGAGAGCGCAATCAAGTACCATCGTTTGCGCAACCGGATTCGGCTGCCATCAGATGCGTGCTTCATGTTTTGTTGCTGTTTCATCGTTGTTGTCCAATAAAATTGTTCTGAAGACGCTCAATGTGTTTGGCCGCTGCCGAGCACAATGATCGGCAGATTGTCAGTGATATATTGCGCAAATTCCCGTGCATGCCTAAATGGGGGATAAACTGTCCGCATGGCCTATCAATTGGGAAAGCGCCCCCTACTCCATCATGAAGCACCGCAAAAATTCATCCTTTTTGGTGCGTGACACGGGCAGCAAGGATTTGTCGCTCATCTCCACATCGCCGCCCTTGCCTCTGATGTAGCGCTTCACAAAGGCGAGGTTGATGAGGTGGCTCTGGTGAATGCGAAAAAAGCCATGGTTTACAAGCAAGTCCTCGTAGTCCTTCATCGTGCGGGTGATGAGGGCCGAGGGCTGATCGGTAAAGAAAAACCGGGTGTAATTGCGCTCTGATTCGCAACGGATGATGGTGTGTACCTCCACGACCGCAAAACCCGTGAGGTCTGGAAGCACGAGCCGTGGTTGCGCCTGCCCCACGGGGTTCATATTGTGGGCCAGAACCCCCAGTTTTTGTTGCGCGAGGCCGATTTGGTCAGGGGCAAATGCGCGATCGACCGCCTCGATGAGCTCAGAGATGCGCAGCGGCTTGAGCAAATAATCCGCGGCAGAGAATTTGAAGGCCTGCAAGGCATATTGGCTGAAGGCCGTGACGAATATGACCTGAAACTTGAGGTCCTGTGTGGCGTCCAGGATGTCGAAACCCGAGCCGATGGGCAGCTCGATGTCCATGAACACCAAGTCGGGCTTGATTTCCCTGATCAGTGAGATCCCTGACTCCACGGAATCGGCCTCGCCCAGTACCTCGACGGCGGGCACATACTTACCCAATTGGTGCCGCATGGTTTCACGGGCGCTGCGTTCGTCGTCTATCAATATTGTCCTGATCATAATGCATTGTTGGAAAAAGCGAGTGGAACAAAGACGATGATGTCTGTGCCGGCGACCGTGCCGTCGGCATGCTGGAGGTCCATGATGGATATGGAAAACTTGTCGGGGCCCTTCAGGTCCATGTTGAGCAATTCCAGGCGCTCGTTGGTGATGCGAATGCCGCTGGATTTGTGCTTCTTTCGGTATTTGCTTTTCAATTCCTCAGACCGAGCCCTACCGATCCCATTGTCGGTCACGTGGATCCGAAGGCCGTTTTCCACGCCATCGACTGTGAGGCGAATGTGGCCTTTTTGATTTTCAAGCAGCGAGATGCCATGCCACACGGCATTTTCAGCAAAGGGCTGCAAGATGATGGGTGGCACCATCAGCATGTCGACTGCGAGCTCCTCATCCACCTCCACCGAAAACGTAAACCGGTGGTCCATGCGGTGGCATTCGAGCGTGAGAAACAATTCCACAAACCGTAGCTCCTCCCGCAAACTGATCGCGGTCTTGCCCGACAAGTCCAGGATGGAGCGAATCAAGTCACTGAAATCGGCGATGAATGCATTGGCTTCCTGCGGACGGTTGGTGATGAAGAACTTCTCGATGGAGTTGAGGCTGTTGAAGATAAAGTGTGGGTTCATCTGCGAGCGCAGGGCCTTCTGCTCTGATTCGGCGATGCGCCTTTGGATTTCATTGCGCTTGCGCTCCTGTGACAACACACGCTTCCATGCGAAATAGAAGATGCCGGCGACCGCAGCCGCTGTGAGCAACAACATCAATACCAAAAACCAAGTCGTCTGGTAAAACGCGGGTTGCACCTCAAAATCGATGTAGGTTTCCCCCATGGTCTCGGGAATGCCGTCGATCCCAGCTTGGATGCGCAGATGATAGGCGCCCGGCGGCAAGGACGGAAATTCCAATTGGCGGGAGCTTGTGGGGATCCAGCTGGATTCGCCGCCCTCCTTGCCGAGCTGGTACCGAAACTGGAGCTTGTCTGCATTGCGGAAACTCACGGCCGTGAACTTGACCGAGACCCTGTTTTGGCGCGGCTCCAAAACCAAGTTGCCAGACTGCCACGGCATAGATTGGCCCAATGCACTGAACTCTGTAATGTGGACCGGCACCGCTGGAGGAGAAGCCATCAAAAAACCCGCGTCGAGCACCGTCAATCCCTGCGCCGTGGCTGCATAGATCTTGCCACCGCCGACCGCCACGCTGCGCACCTCGTCTGAGGCCAATCCAAAATTCTTGCCGAAGCTCCTTATTTTCAGTCGCTTGGATGCATAATCCTCCACTTGGATGCGGCTGATGCCCCGATTGGTCGCCACATAGATGGCTCCCCCCTCGTCTTGCGCCAAGCCATGGCAGATGTCGCTCGCCAGTCCGTAGGCAGCGGTGACAGCAAAAAATCTGCCTTCATAGATGTAGCCCACCCCTTTGGAGGGTGTACTCAGCCAGACCACACCGTCGGGCGTTTCCAAAATCTCCGAAATCGAAAACGAGGGGACGAAGTCCACTTTTTTCCATTGTTGGTCTGTGCAGGAGCATTCGATGAGCCCTTCGAGGGTACCGATCAGCAGCCGCCCATCGTGCGTACCCAGCAAAGCTTGCGTTCGCTTTTTGAGCAAGACATCTGTATTTTTTCGTGTGGCGATGTAGGCAGAATCAAATTGAGCCACCGAGGCACGCCCGATGGTGTCGACCTCCCAACTGTGGGAGGCAAAGTAACGGCCATCGGGCAATTGGGCCATGGCCTTGCAGCCGCCACGCATGGGCCAGCGTCGCCCATTGGGTTCGATGATGCAATAGGCTTGGTCAGACATCACAAACACATTGCCGTCTCGGTCCTCAAAAATATCCGTGGTGCGGCCTCGGCCATGGGATGTGTCTGGCAATTGCATCAAGTCGAGTTTGCCGTCTTGAAACTGACCGACGATCGCCCTGTCAAATCCGACCCACACGCGCTTTTGACGATCCACCAAGACCTTGTTCACAAAATTGCTTGGCGCCAGGGGAGCTCCGGAATAGCTTTTTGCGTTGAGGGAGGAAAAGAAATAGACGCCGTTGCCGATCGTGGACATCCAGCAATTTCCCTCAGAATCTTCAAAAATCGACGAAACAGACTTGTCGGGGAGGAAGGTTTCATATCGCATCACCTCCAAGGTGCTGTCACGGATCGCGTATTGGCTCACATGCGCGGCACCGCTGCGTGTGCCGACCCACAATCCATGTTCGCGTGACGCCTTGAGGTACAACACTTCCCCAAACGCGACCTCCGGGTCCAGATGAAGGAATTGGGTCTGCTCCCCGTCCTTGAGGACAAACTGCCTCCCGATCGCAAACAAAAGCGAGTCATGCCCCAAATCGGCAATGCGAGGCGCCAAATAGCGGTCCAAACCAAACCGAATGTCGCCCACCTTGCAACCTTCACTGAGGTTGTAAATGCTGCGACCGCTGATGGCGAGCACATCTTGCTGCTCATCGATCCAAAAAGTGCGGAAATTGTTGCCAACGACATCAAACATCGAGTTGTCTACTGTCACCGTGCTATCCTGGCTGAGCTTGATCACTGCGCCAGCGTCGTCACCAAACCAGACATTGCCGCGGTTGTCGTCGATGCAGGCCAGCAAAAAATTACGACCCTTGATGCCTTTCAGCCATGGGTCGGTCGTACTGTTGTGCACCTTGCCATCCAAGTAATAGCTCACCCCTTCATTGAATGGCATGAACCAGATGCGTCCCTGCCGGTCTTGGAAGATGCGCAAGACATCGTTGCCCGACAGCCCGTCTGAGACCGTGAAGTTCTGAAACGTGGTCCCATCAAACCGGCTCGCGCCCGACTCGGTGGCAAACCACATATAGCCCTGCCGGTCTTGGATCATGCCATACACCGTCGAGCTCGACAACCCGTTGTCCAAAAAATAGTGGGTATAGGCGGGACTCTGCGCAAAAGCATTGGACGCCACCAGGATCAAGGCCACCACGATCCACCTCGACCGCAAATGTTCCAAGACCCACGTGCGACAAATGCCGACGAAGTCCATTGCCTGATATGCCTCCTTTGCTTTGCTCATCTCCTACCCCGGATGCATGCCGCAGCCCAAATATAGCCGCGCCGTCCAGACATCCTTTTCCCAAAAATACGATCTCGCAGCCAAAAGACAAGCCCGCGTCATCAAAGCCTTCACATTCTGACTTTGAATGCACCAGGAAACCGATTGAAGCTGAAATTGAACTAAATTGGCCATAGACTTTGAACAGTTGGAGCATGATGGTGGATCGAATCAGGTTGTTTTGGATGCTTGTGCTTGCGGTCGGATGCTGGACTTCCGGTCTGGCGCAGGATGAATTTGCATTCCAGCCCTTGCTGGACCAGCATTTTTCCATCGACGAGCAGACCGAGGCGGCGGCAGGGCTCGCTGCCGCCGAGTTCATGACCGAGGGCGAGCGCAAGGCGATCGCCTACACCAACCTGGCGCGGCTTTTTCCGCAGAAATTTGACGCCTTCTATCTGGATTGGTTGCAGCAGCAGGACGATGAGGAGGGCTGGGAAAAATACCAGTCTGGCGACTTGTACTACGCGAGCCTGCATGCCGACCTCTTGAAAATGAAGCCCTTGAAGCCGATCCAAGCCTCCAAGAAATACTGGCGTGCGGCACATTTCTGGGCCCAATACAGCGGCAAACGTGGACTCCTAGGCCACGACCGTCCTTGGTATCCGGTGAAATATGAGGCCGAGGTCTGTGCCTACAACCCCAGCGACGACCCGATGGAGCTCATCCTGGACCTGCTCATCGACGAAAAAATCAAGAGCCTAGGCCACCGTCGCATTTTGCTGGGCAAATGGACATTGGCAGGTGCCTCCATCCAGCCGAACACGGGCTATGGATGGTGCCTCGTGATGGATTTTGGCGGATGAATGAAACGGAATTTGCAACCAACTTATTCCGAACGCACTAATTTCCCTATCTCCAATAACTTTCCAGCTGCAATCGAAAGGCTTCAAACCCCGACTTATCGCCTTGATTGTCGCCAAACTTGAGGAAAAGCGATTCATTGCAAGTGACCACGATGGTGAAATTCCCCCCCCAACCATTCATTTTTTCGAAGTCGTCGGTCTCCTCCGCGATCACTTGAAGCTCAAAGGCTTCCCCAGGGTAGATTTTCTCGATCATGGCCCTCATGCTAGACGTCACCTGGGCGACATTTGCTTTGGGATCGTATTGATTAAACCGGAATTTCCCTTCAAAATTCCTCCACTCAGGTTCATAATACCAGATCAAATTGGAGAATAACCGCATGGAATCCAACACCTGATGTGCGCGCTGCACATTGGGAAAGACATCCAAGCGATGGTCTGCAAGGGGATATTGATGATGATCAAAATAGGCTTGATTTTCAAATCTCCCCTTGGAACTGAAAACCGCTGAGCAATTTCTACTCATCGAAATCAATTCTTGCGATTCGCCATTTTTGCAGACCAAAATCGCCAAGTTGGGATGGCAATAATGCAAGGTGTCCAATTCTTCCCGCTCATAAACCATTGATTTCTGAAGCAGGGCCAGTACATTGGGATCATCGATGTAGGTGACCGGAAAGGTGTCTTGGTAGGGTTCATCCAGCCCCATATCGCTGAGGTTGTCGTCTTTGGGCATGAGCAGCAGCGTGTAGCCGCCCGCCGCAAAGTCAAAACTGCAAGCACAGCCGTCTGTCCAGGCAGATTCAGGCTCATCCCAGCGAAAATCATCAAATAAAGTAGCGGTTTCAGATTTTTCATTTCCTTGAACGTCGATGAATGTACCCACATAATCTCTTTCGGCCAAAAGGTAACAGGTGTACATGAATTGAGCGGCAAAATGCAGCAACGAAGGCCGCGACGACTTCCGGGAGAGGGGTGGTTTTCAGCGAGGAAATTTGGGGAGGGGTCATGCATCAAAGATAGGCAAACCAATATTTACCATCCATTATGCAATGAGCGTTTTCCACCACCATTCAGTGGAATTTTGATTTTTGCACACCGCAATATACAAACCCAGAGGAAATCAAATGATCCTCTGCCAAGTTTGGGTGTTGGACAGAATGCACAAATGCGAATTCATTGTCATGTCGACTG
>JANMIM010000354.1:0-6659 GCA_031375795.1 Bacteroidota bacterium | reverse complement strand
CTCCGGGTCCTTGGACAGCATCACCGAGACCAGCATCAGCCCCAGGACCGTGTACTTCAGCGGCGGGTTGTCGTTCAGCAGGATCGTGAGGTAGCCCGCGATGCAAAATCCAAGCAACGATGCCACCCAATACAATAAGGTGGTCTTGCTGAGCAGTTTCATGGTTGCACAAATTTATAGCCGACCCCATACACGGTTTTGATGAAGTCGAATGGATCCTTGTCGAGCATCTTTTTGCGCAGGTTTTTCACGTGGGCGTAGATGAAGTCAAAGTCATCAAAGGTATCGGCAATGTCTCCCCACAGGTGCTCGGCGATCTCGGCCTTGCTGAGTACGCGACCTTGGTTGCTGGCAAAATAAAGCAACAATTCAAACTCCTTGGGCGTGAGGTCGAGTTCGCTGCCGTTCATGGTGGCGTGCAGTTCCTCGGTAAAGATCGTCAATGGGCCGAAGTCCAATTGCATCCTGCCTTGCAGGCAGCGTCGCCTGAAGATGGCCTTGAGGCGGGCGATGATCTCGGCCATGTGAAAGGGCTTGGTGATGTAGTCGTCTGCCCCAAGGTCCAAGCCCTGCAATTTGTCGTCGAGCGAGTCCTTGGCACTTAGGATGAGCACGCCTGCCTGTGGTTGATGGGTCTTGAGGGCTTGCAGCACCTGCATGCCCGAGCCGTCGGGCAGGCCAATGTCGAGCAGGAGCGCATCATATTGGTACAAGGCCACCTTTTCGGTCGCCTCGGCCACTGTGCCCACGCCCTCCACGGTATGCCCCAACCCGCGCAATTCATTTCGCAGCATCTCACGCAGCGACAATTCGTCTTCGACTACCAGGATCTTCATTCACCAGAAATTTAGCCTGAAATTCTGGATCAATCCTGAATTTGGCCAGGCAGAATACAATCGTCCCACCGGCAGAGAATATCCTTTTCCTGCCGCTACTGAAATTCCGTTATCTTCATGCCCGCAAATTGCTTGTAGATACCATGCGGAAATTTCAGGTTTTACTTTGTTTACTTTTCACCCTCACCCTTTTCAGCGGTTGCGGTGACATGGGCGGTGGGCCCGAGCATCTCGACCTCTCCAAGGATTTTGTCGAGGTGCGGGCCGGGAGTTTTGGCATCATGCTGCCCAAATACATGAAACCCGACACAAGCTTGCGTGGAGGCGCATCGCTCAAGTACGCCGCCGAGGGCAAGCCCGTGTTTGTAGGTGTGTCGCAAGAGCCCAAGGATACGCTTCTCCGTCTATTGCTGTCCATGGACAGGATGAAGGACGGGGATCGGCTATCGACCAAGGTTCATGACATCAATGCCAAGGGCATGCAGGAAACGCAAACCGGCCATGTCGCCGTGAAAGGTACAGATCTACTCATCAATGGCTTGGAGGCTACCGAGTCGGAATTTGCCTTCAGGGAAATCGGTGGGTCGGAGATTGTGTATTTCCTCACCTGCATCGTGGGAAAGGAAAGCGTGTACACGATCACTTGCTGGACGAGCGCGGCCGACCGCAATCAGTATGCGGAAACGATGCAGCAGATTGCGCATTCGTTCAAGGAATAGAATTTTCATTTCAGATGCTCGGTAGTCGCTGCGCGGCTGCCTACAGGTCTTCAAGGTCTGGCACAGCCCCCATTTCCAAGGTGCTGGAATTGAACCAATTCCAGATCAGGTCAAATTCATCGGCCCAATCCTCGCGTTTCAGGTGCATGATCTGGTCCTCAAAGTGAAATTGGATCTCGTCTTGGGTGCGGGTGGGATTGGCAAAACGGAGCGGAAAGCTGCGTTTGGGGCTCTGGTGCAGGATGTCGTGCACGGAAATGATGGAAAACGCGTCGTTGACAAAAAAGATCTCCGCGATGCTACGCCTCAGCTTCACGTGCGCGAGCAGGTTTCCCAGGAAGATGCAGGCGACGAGGGCCAAGATGATGTAGATGATCATTTCCTTTTCCTTCATGCTCCTGATCACGGCACCGACCAGCACGATGAACATGAGCACGAGGTAATAGCGCATGGCATATTCCTGCGTGATGAGAAATGTATTTTTGCTGCGGGGATAGTGCCCGCTGCGAAAACTCGTCATTCGGTTACTCCACATGCTTCAATTCCTCCCTGTGTCCTAGCAAAAAAGCTGCGGTTTCCATCCGCTTCTTGCCCTCGATCTGCAAGCCGTCGATGCGCAGGGCTCCCTCGCCGCAGCGCACCCAGAGTTCGTTTTTCTCGGTCACCAGCAAGCTCCCAGGCCCGCCCGGGACCACTTGCGAACCCTCGGAGACCTTGAACACCTTGAGCAACTTGCCCCCCAGCATCGTCCAGGCGGTGGGATAGGGGCTGAGGCCACGCACAAAGTTGTACAATTGGGAAGCTGAACGCGTCCAGTCGATGCGGCAATCGTCCTTGAAGATCTTGGGGGCCGGATGGGTGAATTTCTTCTCGTCCTGTGGTTGTGGCTGCACCGTGCCCGAGGCGATGGCTTGCACCGTCGCGAGCACGAGGTCGGCGCCACGCTCCATCATGGCATCGTGCAGGTCGCCTGCCGTCCAGTCGTGCGGGATGTCGATCTCTGTCTTGAGGAGGATCGCACCGGTATCGATCTGCTGATCGATGAAAAACGTGGTGGCCCCGGTCTTGGTCTCGCCGTTGATCACGGCCCAGTTGAGGGGGGCGGCGCCTCGGTAGTCGGGCAGCAAGGCGGCGTGCAGGTTGAGCGTTCCCTTGGTCGGCATGGTCCAGACCACCTCGGGCAACATTCGAAAGGCCACAACCACCGCGAGCTCGGGCTTGGTGGCGGCGAGCGCCTCCAGAAACGCAGGGTCGCGCAGTTTCTCGGGTTGCAAGACCAGCAATCCGCGAGACAGGGCAAATTCCTTGATGGGGGAGGGCGTGAGCTGTTGTCCACGGCCACTTGGGCGGTCGGGAGCTGTCACGACGGCCACGACCTCAAAACCGTGGTCGACCAGGATCCGCAAGGAGGGGATCGCAAACTCGGGAGTGCCCATGAAGACGATGCGCATGCGGCAAATTACGTGCTTGATCGGTGATGGCGCAAATCCAATCTTTTGGAAACCATTATTTGATCTCTTCGGCTTGGATGGTGTCGGACTCGGCCTCTGCCTTTTGTGTCGCCAAGGTGATGAGGCCCGCGATCAGCAGGATCAGGCCCACCACGCCGACGATGCCACATGTGATCACCAGTGCAATCAACATCGGCAGGAAGAATGGATCCACGATGAAGATGAATCCTAGTATGATCGCAGCCAAGGACGGTAGCAGCAAGGCGAGTCCAAAGCCGATGAGCAATCCTGCCAAGGGGTCCTGCTGGCTTGCCCTAGGCTGCGCCTTGGCCAGGCGATGGTTGATCTTGGCCATGAGGCGGTCGGTCGGCGCGAGCGCTCTTGTCTTGGCAACTGGGCTGTGAGCGGTCGCGTGATCGGTGGTGGAATGTGCTTTTGCGGCAGAGGGAGCGGGCCGCAAGGCTATTTCCAATTGTGGCTCGGCACCGTCATGGCTGCCTTGGGCCTCTGACTGGGCCTGCACCATAGGCGCAAAAAGGCACAGCGACAATGCCAATAGCAGGCTGCGGAGGAGTGTTTTGAGAAGAGGTGTCTTTTGCATGAATCTGGGGTTTGGGGGGGAAGTTACAAAAAAATGCGATGGGTGGATGCCGCATTTCCCATTTTCCCGGTCTGTCATCCTTGCGAACCTGCTTTGGGCGCGCGTTTTTTTCCGCCAGAGGTCGCAGCGATGATTCCACCGATCACCAGCAGCAGGCCCAAGATCACCAGGGGCGACAACACAATGGTCGAAATCAGCAGCACCAAGGCTAGCGTCGCATTGGTCACCAGGATGGTACCCACGAGCAATGCTGTCCACACGATCATCATCACGAGGCCGAGCACCACGAGCATCGCCGGAATCGGGCGATTGGGCTGCGCGGGGCGCATTTTGTGCGCCATGGATTTTCCCCATAGTTCGAGGGCAGGTGTCCTCGATGGTGCATTTGATACGAATGGCAGGGTGGTCGGACCGGGATCTACGGTCATTTGCTGCGCATGGCTCGTCGGCAGCTCATGCTGCTCGGATTGCGGCGTCGTGTCGTCTGCCGCCTGAGCGCCAGTTCCTTGAGCAGGCAGGCTGTAGACACCCGCCATCAAAAAGCCAAAAAGGCAAAGGCTACGCAGCGTGCCGAAGAGATGAAGGAAAGTGAATCTTTTGCTTTTCATGGTCGCAATTTGCGCGGCAGATTGCAATTAATCAAAATCAGGATAGAGCAAATATTTTTGGCGCACGACTTTGAACCTGCCCAGTGCAGGTTGCCAGCTCTGGTAGATTTCCGTTTCGCTTTTGCCTTGCTTCAGCTGTGTGCGCATCGTGTTGTTTCCCAGCAACAGGTTGAAGGAGGGCTGGTAAACCGTGGCGTTGTTGCCGACGTTTTTGGATTCCTCCTCCATGTTTTTCAGCAGCGCAATGCCAGCCAAAAACAAGTCCTTGCCGCCAACGCGGTTGCGGAAATGGACGCCATAACACTTCTGGTCCTGGAAATCGGGGTTGAGCGACTTCCCTGGTGTCGACCTGGGGGTGAATTTCAGGTATTCGGCCTCCAAGCCATGCATGTTCAGGCGGCTGGGAGGGCTGAGCTTGAGGATGGAATCCTTCTCGACCTCGTGCTGGTAACCACGGTGCCAGGGAGCGCCCAGCATTTCAAAGGGATGGGCTGTGCCACGGCCGACGCTGACCTTGAGTCCCTCAAACCAGCAGAGCATGGGGTAGAGGTAGGCGCTGTATTCGGTGCTCAGATTGGGGGATGGCGGCACCCAGACGAGGCCGGTTTGGGTCCAAGTCAAGTTGTGTTCGTAGCCGGCGCATTTCACCACGTCGAGGATGCATTTTTTCCCGCCTGCCAGCCATCCTTCGCCATTGACCATCAAGGCATACTCCCCGATGGTCATGCCATGGGCGACCGGCACGCGGTGCATTCCCACAAAGGAGCGGTAGGCATCCTCCATCACCGGGCCCTCTACGTACCAGCCATTGGGATTGGGGCGGTCGAGGATCATGACCGGGATTTTTTGCTCTGCGCAGGCCTCCATCACATAGCTCATGGTGGAGATGTAGGTGTAAAAGCGTGCCCCGACATCCTGGATGTCAAAAACCACCAGGTCGATGCCCGCCAATTGCTCGGGTTTGGGCTTTTTGGAGGTGCCAAAAAGGGACACGATGGGAATGCCCGTGCTGGGATCCTTGGAGTTGGCGACGTGCTTGCCGGCATCTTGGTCGCCCCTGAAGCCATGCTCGGGCGCAAAAACCTTGGCGATCTGGATGCCGCGCTTGTGCAGCGTGTCCACGAGGTGTACCGAGCCGGTGCCGAGGCTGTCCTTGGCAAAAACGAGGCTTGTGTTGTTGGCGACGATGGCGATGCGCTTGTTGGTGAGCTGCTGGATGCGGTCGGTGATCAGCACCTCGGCACCGGTGCGCACGCGCGATGTGATGCCCGAGGTCACAAGTGTGTCCACGATGGGGATCGACTGGGTCGTAGCGGGTGTCTTGGGATTGCAGGCACTGAACCACAGCGCTGCGAGCGTGAAAAGGAATGGAAACATGGAGGGAATCGGTAGCATCTTGGAAGCCATGCCGCAAATATACGGTTTCCCAGTCCTGTACAAGAATTGTGCCCCTTCTTGTTGAGTTTGGAAGGAGGAGGCGGCCATTTTCAGGAAATAGGTCGGATCAGGGGCGGCTGCCCAACAGCTCCTTTTCCCGGCCGCTGCCGGGCACGTCGGCGACGATGGACTGGGCGACACGGAAACCGATGCGGGCACCGCCTCGGGTCTGCGGCCACCCCATGCGGCTGCCGGGGATCGCCGCTTGGTACAGATCTGCCCAACTGCCGCCCTTGACGACGCGTAGTGCGTCTGCCGGCAGGCTGGCATCGGCCGCCTCAAAGAGCTTGATGCGTCGGCGATTGACTTCGGTGGGGACTTCCTGCTCCACGACAAAGACATCCTCGCACCACTCGGCGGCATTGCCGACCATGTTGTAAAGTCCGTTTTTGTTCGTGCCAAAGGCCTTGACTGGGGCTGAATATTCATAGCCGTCGCCGATGTATTCGCCCGGCCCGGTCTTGATATTGGCCTTGAACTTGCCCTTGTCGTCGAGGAGGAAGGCTTTCCCCCAAGCGCCATGGACCGTGACGGTACCTTGGGCAGCGATCGGATCCACGGAACGGACTGCATATTCCCATTCGCCTTCGGTCGGCAATCGATAGGCCGGCAATGCTGGTTTTCCCTTTCCGAGCAGCGCAGCGTTGGTCTTGGTCGTGAGCCACGCGCAATAGGCCTTGGCTTGGTCCCAACTCACGCCGACGACCGGATACTGGTCAAAGGCTGCATGGCAGAGATAAAAGCGGGTGAGGGGATCGTTGTAAACGCCGGCAAAATCATTGACCCAACACGCGGTGTCTGGCAGCAAGCCCGCACCTCCGGCCAGCTTCAACACAGGCCGCCATGCCGCTAGGATGTCGGCAGCGGTGTCTTTGCGCATGCTTTTCAGATTGGCCTTGAATGTCTTTGCCTCAGCAGGTCCCATGAGCGAATCCAGCAGGAAATCGCGGTATTGCAGGTTGGTGACCTCTGTCTCGGCAAGCAGAAACGACTGGATGGTGACAACG
>JANMIM010000318.1:0-2353 GCA_031375795.1 Bacteroidota bacterium | reverse complement strand
GCAAACTCAAACGCGTGAATGGCATCGGTCCTGACCACAAAGGCCGCAGGGATGCCACGGTGGGGAAAGTGTTGCTCGACAAATGGCTTCAAGGCTGGGGTGACGAGCAGGTGCTGCCACGGGATTTTGAGCCGGTTCAGCGCCAATTTCCAGTTCTCCTCGGTATTGTCCCAAGACAGGCTGATGAAGCGTACCCCCTTGGCCATATACTTTTTTTGCAATTCCTTGAGGTAGGGCAGTGACTCGATGCAGGGGCCGCACCAAGAGGCCCAGAAGTCCAGGACCCAAATCTCAGACTTGGGTTGGAGCACCTGCTCCTGCCATTGCGCTGGGCTCATCGAGAAGTCAGGTGCGTAGGTCGAGGCCTGCTGACTGTAACCTTGCGGTGTTAGCAGGAGAAGTAGGAATAGGGGTGGTAAGAAATATTTCATTTTTGGTCTTGTAGGCGACTCAAATCCCCGTAAATTTAGGATAATTGGTTCAAGTATGAATTTGATCATCTCCATCCTTGTCTTTTTGTCGTTTCCTTCCCAGATGCCTGGCGGGGGCAATGACCAATACGGCATCTCCAAAGGTTCGCCAGAGATCGCGCTGCACTTGGGGACACCCTTGGTCAGCGGCAATTCCGTCAAGCTTGGATACCAGATCCCCTATCCTGGATACATTGAGTTTCACTTGTTTGACGCCTCGGGCACCCAGATTTGGGTGGATTATGGGGTGCGCGAGAAAGGCGACAATTTCCAGGTGCTGCGCAAGGACAAGCTCACCGCAGGCGCTACCTATAAATTCCAGTTCTGGTACAAAGGCAAGCCCTATGAAGGTAAGTTTGCAGCCTAGCAAGGCATGATCCCAAAAACGAGAAGGGCCTGGAAGCGGAAAAATTTCCCCATCGAGGCCCGCTTTTTTTTCGCTTAAAACCCGTAGTGCACCAAAACTTTTCCCTTGGTTCTTGTGCTTTCATTCGGTTGTTTTATTCCGTAATTTGCAGTGGATGAGAAAGGGGTTGTTAACACTGGTTTTGGCGCTTGCAGGGCCGTTTTGCATGCAAGCCCAGTGCGATGGGTGCAAGCCGATTGCAGGTGAACTCGTCGATTTCTGCTTTCAGGAAGACGGCCTCGCCAATCGATGTGTCCAATTCACCGAGGATTCCAACAGCTTCTATTACCAAGACAATAACCGCAAGAAGGCGGTACCCATGAAGTTTGCCTTGCCGGCCGACCTCGGCAAGTGCAGCACGACTTATTTGCTGGGCTTGGATCCCGAGCAAAAGCTGAGGTTGGCGGGTGCGGACTTGCTGCTGATCGAGCATGGCATTGCGCTGTGGCGGCAGATGGAGGGCATTCGCAAGTGGGACATGTCTGTGATCAATGCGGGGTTTTCGATCATGGAGAGTGGATTGGCGTATAAGCCATTGGTGATCGGCACAGGCCGCTTGCCCGAAAAAGGAAAACGTGTCAATGTTCATTATACGGGCTATTTGGAGAGCGGCAAGAAGTTTGACAGCTCGCTCGACAAAAAGCAAAGCTACCAGTTCGCCCTCGGCCTCGGCCAGGTGATCAAGGGGTGGGATGAAGGCATATCCATCATGACGGTGGGGAGTCGTTACCTGCTCAAAGTACCTCCGGCGCTTGGATATGGCCAAGCGGGAGCAGGAGGGGGGCTCATCCCCCCCAACGCAACCCTTTATTTTGATGTTCGGTTGATATCTACGGATTAACTCCTATGATCATGGAAGCAGTTATGAGTAAAAAGATCAGTATTCAGCGCGTCGCACAGAGTCGGCTCAGCACCGTTGATTTTGATCAGATTGCGTTTGGCAAGATTTTTGCCGACCACATGCTGGTGTGTGACTATGCCGACGGCAAGTGGGGCGAGCCCAAAATCATGCCTTACCAAGACATTTCGTTTGCTCCGGCCATTTCTGCCCTGCACTATGGGCAGTCGATCTTTGAGGGTCTCAAGGCTTACAAGAACCAAGCCGGCGAGCCCGTCTTGTTTCGTCCCCGCGAAAACTGGCTTCGCATGAACCACAGCGCGACGCGCATGTGCATGCCCGAGGTGCCCGAGGATGTCTTCATGGAGGGCCTCAAGCAATTGGTGCAGCTGGATCAGGGATGGATCTCGCAAAAGGAAGGTCACTCACTCTACGTGCGTCCTTTCATGTTTGCGACCGACGAATTTGTGGGCATCAGGCCCTCTGAGACCTACCGTTTCATCATCTTCAGCTGCCCGGTGGGTGCCTATTACAGCGAGCCGGTCGGCTTGCTGGTCACCGCAAAGTACGTGCGTGCCATCGACGGTGGCACGGGCGAGGCCAAGGCAGCCGGCAACTATGGCGGCAGCTTGCTGGGCG
>JANMIM010000288.1:0-1590 GCA_031375795.1 Bacteroidota bacterium | reverse complement strand
CGGGAGCCGCCATTGCGTCTTGGAGGTTGCGGGCGCTGTACATCTGGTGCAAGATAGCGCCTCGGGGACAATTTTGGCGCGGCTGGGTGTATGACAAAATGCATCGCCCCATCTCAATTGCCATTCGAGTCCTAGGCCTCTGGCCGAAGGACTACAGACCATTTGCCTCCCGCAAACGAAGGCCATTGTCGTTTGCCAGAGGCAAATGGCCGATCGTCCTTCGGCCTGAGGCCTCGGACTCCTATTTTGCCATCAGTACCAATTCTCCGCTACCTACATTAACTTTGTCAAAACTCAACCAATTTTCAGCCCATGGCACAAGGATCGTTGTTGTCTGAAAATGATCGTCTTAGGCGCTCCCGAAGGGCAGGCGGGCTTATTTTCTTTCAGGCGGCGGCATTGCTTGCGACCATTTTTCTGCTGATCGTCTTGTTTGCTTCGGTTTTCAACTATCGGCATTTGAAGGTGTATTCCTATTTCACCGCCAACAGCTACGTCGATTGGATGATGGATTCCAGAGACGCGATGTCGATTCTGATTTCCGGGGCGATTGGAATCGTCGTCTTTGTGGTGATGTCTTGGGGGATCGGGCGCTGGGCCGGACGCCTTATACAAGTGCGGCGATGGGGATATGGTTGGATCGGGCCCCTCACGTTTGTTTTGCCATCCATATTGGGTCCCCTTGCTGCATGGTTGACCATTGCAACGCTGGACCCGGGATGGGGCCGTGACGCCGCACTTCACCCAGTTCGTATTCTGATTGTCCCTGCCTTGGCGGCATCGTTCTTCTTGTGGCTCTTCTGCATCGTCATGGGGCTTTTTGCAGGATTTGTGTTGCAGCAACAAGGCCGAGAAGCCGATGAGCGTGCGGCATTTGCCCCGAAATCGGCAGCGGAATTGGAGGCTGAAAAACAAATCGCCGCCCGGAAATTGGAAAACCCAACGCGCATCTACGAATCCAAGCGCTTGGGTGCGATAGCCTTTGGCACCGCAGCGGCCTTTCAATATGTAGTCTTTGTCATCACGGGAGCTTGTTTTTTCATGGGATCGCATTATACCGGTGACCAGGCACAGCGGGAGCATTACCCGTTTTTGATCAGTGGAATTGTTTTCATCGTCGCCGCTGCATTTTGTGGTCGGGTTGCAGGTGTGGTCATGCGCCACCAACAAAGGCGCTCGCTCCTCGTGGGGCCCGTCACGATGTTGCTGCCGGCCTTGGTGGGGGCAACCGCCTACATGGTTGTGAGTTTTGCGGTCAATGAATATGTGAGAATCGAAGCGAGCTACAATTTTTTTCAAGCCATGGTGCTTCCCGCCTGGGAACCCTTCCTGGTATTTTGGTTGCCTGCGGCTTTTTTCGGCGCCCTGGCGACGCTGATCCTGCGGCATGTGGCAGACCCACAAGAGATCGAGGCGCATGAGGCAACGGGGACGGCGGATCAGGAGGCGGAATTGGAGGATATAGTTGTCTAGCATTGATGTGATGTACGGCAGGCGGAGGGATAGTGCTGTTGGCCGGCGCTCGCCAGGGTCTTGTTTGTGGGCCGACGAACCGGTGCCGAATCTGTCGAGCACCCTTGAAAAATCCCC
>JANMIM010000234.1:0-7025 GCA_031375795.1 Bacteroidota bacterium | reverse complement strand
TGTCACCGGGATATTGCGAGCTAGGGTCGGGCAATGTTGCTTTCCAAGGCCCATCTTGCATTTGCCCTCGCAGCCCACCATACCCCGAATCGATCATTTGGATGCTCCCGTCTTCATGAACTTCTACGATGGTAAATCCATTTTCAACGATGATCTCTACCAATTCCGACGATGAATGTTCGTATTTCACCACCCATATTTGACCTGCTGCGGGAGTCGGTATAATTTTATCGTCAAAAGTAAAACGGACAAGGCTTGAAATGTCTGATTGGGGAATCGTATTGTCGACGCATCGGATGACGTACGCAATTCCTGAATTAGAGGAATGAACTTGGAGAATCGAAACCTCGATCAGGTAGCTCTTATGACCACTATTCATTATTCATAATTCGTAAAGTCACCGAATCTTTTTCGTAACAAAACACAAAGTATTTCTGATCAAAATCTGTAGGCTTGGAAATGTAAAGAATGCTGCCGCCGATGGACTCACTACGTGGCAAGACCTGATATTGATACTAAGGTATCAAATTTCAATAGTATGCAGCATTGTGCATGTCTTTTTGGATCCTGCTTTGGTTGGAAATTCGATCCTTAACGCTGGTACGAACCGAATTTACGCCTAGCTAGGATCCCAAAATCCTGCGCATAATACTAGGAAGTTATTGAATAATCATTTCGAACACCCGCTTTTACAAGTATTGAGCGGATACATATTGTTGACCATTGGCTTCAGCGTCCAAACACTTCCTGAATTTGGTTTGGTGCCTGTCCAAGAAACCGTAATCGGATCATTAAAATTAGTTCCATCTGGAAAAGGATCTCCCAACTGCGAAACAGTTGCTGGAGCATTGCTTTGCCCATCCTTTACTGTACCTAATGTTCCTTGTCCTTCTGCCATAAAAATTGTGATTTTAGTAGATGATCAATTATTATCGAATGCCAAATATAGCACTATCAATTGAAAAAGTAAAAAAATTTTTTCCAAAAGTGTGCCGAGATCATTTTTTTTAGTATCTCAGCTGTATGACGATAGTTATAGAACGCTTTTGAATGCTTATTTTGCAAGAGATGAGTTCAACCTTGAGCAATAGCATGGGACATGCCCGAAGTAAATTTTTGGCACTTCTGTCTTCTATTGTGGCCTTCGTTGCTTCGTTTGGATCTGTTTGGGCACAACCAGGGTATCCTTTTATTTCCAATTTCCCGGCGTCTGCTTATTACTCAGAAGATTATCCAAGTGGATTGCAAAATTGGTGTGTCGTGCAAGGTCCTCTAGGAATGATGTTTGTTTGCAATATGGATGTTTCCTTGATGTACAATGGCAAACGATGGACTGAAATCGAAGGGTCGGAGGGTATGGTCTTCCGGAAAATGGCTTCTGCAATGGACGGAAAAGTGTACACAGGCGGTATCAATAGCCTTGGATATATTGCCCCAACTCGAAATGGCGGGCTTTCCTTTGTCTCGTTATTCGATCATCTTCCTCCAAATTCAAAGCAATTCGATAAGATCTTCAACGTCGCCGCTGACAATCAAGGATTGGTGGTCTTCTTGAACAAGCAATGGCTTTTTGTTTGGGATGGCCAATCCTTTAGGACATGGGAAAGCAAGGTCGCATTCGAAAAGGCGTTTAATGTAGGCGGTAAGATTGTGGTTCAGTGCAAGGACGATGGTCTTTGGCTGGTGCAAAATGCATCGATTCACAAAATTTCAGAGTCAGGCGTACTGGATACATTCAGCATCAAAGGCATTCATGCTCGAGATCCAAATGTTTTGCAAAACGCAGTTTTTGCTACAAAATCCCAAGGATTCTTTACGTTCGCCGAAGATAAATTTTACCGATTTGATTCACTCGGGTATGAACCAGTGATCTGGAATACTGTATCGTTATCCGACCACGAGCTTGCTTGTGCGACCGAGTCTCATGGGCTGCTCATACTTAATACAAACTCCAAACGCATCGAGGCAATCGATGAGCAGCAAGGGCTTTTCTTCAATTCCGTACTTTTCCCTGCAAAGGATGCGGAAGGTGGGGTTTGGATGGCGACGCAAAACGGATTGAGCCGCCTTCAGTACCCTTCTAACTTATGGAAGACAGAATTGATCGACAAAAGGCGGTTCGTCGCTGCGTCGATTATCAGTTATCAACGAAAAATGTTAGTGGGTTCCCTAGATGGCGTTAGGTTTTTTGACAAAAACAATCCGCAAACTCAAGGTCAAAAGATTCCGGAAATTACTGATTTTGTTCGGGCTTTTGCAAATTATGAAGATGCGCTGTTGATGGGAACCCCCAACAATGGAATTCAAATATTTCAAGGGAGTTCTCGATCCCAAATTTCTGATCTCTCCTGTTATGCTTTGAAAGTTTCAAAGTCCCACCCCGGTAGGTTGTATGTCGGAAATGAGAACGGCCTATTTTCCCTTTTTCTGAAAGACGAACAATGGATCGAGGAGGGAAGAGTTCTAGGCATCGATCACAACGTTTGCCACATCGAGGAAATGTCCAACGGTGACCTTTGGGTAGGATGGACGGAAGTCTCAAGTGTACATTTTGAGGCGGGTGATTTTGCAAAACCAATCGTGACGTCCTATGATTCAACTGATGGATTCTCCCGGGATCACGTGGAGTTTGAGTTACTCAAGTATGGCGAAAAGCTTTATTTCTGTACCAATCGCGGTTTTTCCAGTTTTGATGAACGCCTAGGAAAGTTGGTTGCCGACTCTACATTTGGCGCACGATTTGCCGATCAGGGACATGGTGCACGGCACGCCACCCAAGACCTCCTAGGCCAAATATGGCTCTACGACGGCGAACGCACGGGCTTCCTCAAAAAGGACGCTGCGGGGAAGTGGCAATGGAACGACCTGCCTTTGCGGCGCATGGAGGACCAGACGGTTTGGTGCATTTACCCCGATCCCGACAGCTTGATTTGGATTGGCACGACCTCGACGCTGTATTGCTACGACCCGCGCATTCCCAAGGATTATCATGTGCCGTTTCACACGCTCATCGACCGTGTGACCCTGGATGACTCCAATGTCGTCTTCTATGGCAATTACGCCGATGCGCAGGGCTTGATCACTGACATACAGCCAGATGCCTACAAGCTCACGTTCCCGTACGGTCACAACGAGATTAAATTTTCCTACACCGCTACGAGCTACGAATATCCCGAAAAGACGGTCTACAGCCACTGGTTGGAGGGATTGGAGGAGGATTGGTCGCCCTGGGGCGCCGCCAGCGACAAGGTCTACAATGGCTTGCCAGAGGGGCATTACACCTTCCATGTCCGCTCCCGCAACCTTTATGACACGCTCGGCAAGGAGGCGGCCTATTCGTTTACGATCCTCCCGCCTTGGTACCGCACTTGGTGGGCCTATTTGTGTTACGGAGCTTTGGCGGTGGGCGTGGTGGCGCTCATCGTGCGTTGGCAGGTGAGGCGCGCGGTACACAAGCAGGAGGTCGCCCGCGCAGGCGAGCGCAAGCAGCAGCGCGACATGCTGCAAGCCACGGTGGATGCGCAGGAAAAGGAACGCGGCCGCATCGCCAGGGACCTGCACGACGACATCCAGGTCACCCTCGCGACCGTGAAGCTCGAGCTCACGAAGATCGGCCGCAAGATCAAGAAAGAGGGACTCGATGACGACCTCACCACCCGCCCCACCGACCTGGTGCAAGACGCCATCGAGAGCATCCGCAACATCTCCAAGGACCTCATGCCCGTGTCGCTCGAGCAACTGGGCCTCGCCCGGACGCTCAACGAGATTTGCAAGAAAATCAACGTTGGCGAAGGCTTGCAGGTTCATTTCGTGGTCGATGGGGTGGACAAAAGGCTGCATTTCGAAACGGAGCTGGCGGTGTTCAGGGTGGCGCAGGAGCTCCTCGCCAATGGCCTCAAACACGCAGAGGCCTCCGAGATCCATTTGCGGTTGTCGTTTGAGGCGCAGGCGGTAACGATGACCTACCAAGACAACGGCAAGGGCTTTGACGCGACCTTGCTAGCCCATACAGGTCTGGGATTCAAGAACATCGAAAGCCGACTGAGCCTGGTGGGAGGGGAGTTTAGCTACGAATCAGCGCCGGGCAATGGCTGTCGTTTTGTGGTGCGGGTGCCCGATGTGGGCAGGGTGTGATGGGATTGGGTCGGGCGAATGCGTTGTTTGCAATAAATTTTGTGCCCACGGTTCAAGCCAAGGGCTAAACATTTTTGTGCAATGCAAAGCTGTACCCGCCCCTTGCCTAGCCCATGGCTTTGGCCGTGGGCTCCCTGCAGTTTGCATTCATCACCCCTCCATGATGGCCCAGCGCTCGGCAAATTCGACGAACATGAAAGCGTAAAAACGGTTTTTGGAGGCCTGAAACGCAAGAAATGGCGTCTCAGCCGGAAACCAACACAAATTGGCGCACATTAATTGCCTTCTTGTCCGCCGAGCCAATATATTTGCCTTTATGACTAAGATGAAAACGATCGGCATCTTCACCTCGGGCGGCGACTCCCCGGGCATGAATGCCTGCATCCGTGCCGTGGTGCGCACTGCTATATTTTATGGGCTCAGGGTTGTCGGCATCCGCCGTGGCTACGAGGGCATGATCGACGGCGACTTTACCGAGATGGTGAGCAGCTCGGTGAGCGACATCATCCACCGTGGCGGCACGATTCTCAAGACCGCGCGCAGCCCACGATTCTTCCTGCCCGAGGGCCGCGCACAGGCTGCTGCCAACTTGCGCAAGTTTGGGATCGACGGGGTCGTCGCCATCGGCGGAGACGGCACGACGACCGGGGCGCGCATTTTTTATGGCGAACACGGCATTCCGTTTGTCGCCACGCCCGGCACGATCGACAACGATTTGTATGGCACCGACTACACGATCGGCTATGATACGGCCCTGAACACGGCCGTGAACGCCATCGACAAGATCCGCGACACGGCCGCCTCGCACGACCGGCTGTTTTTTGTGGAGGTGATGGGCCGTGACGCAGGCTTCATCGCCTTGAACTCGGGCATCGCCGGCGGGGCCGAGGCCATCCTGATCCCCGAGACCAAGACCGACATCGACGCGCTCATCACCCTGCTCGCCGAGGGTTGGAGCCGCAAGAAGTCCAGCAGCATCATCGTGGTCGCCGAGGGCGACGAGGCCGGGGGCGCATTTGCCATCGCCGAAAAGGTGAAGGCCCGCTTCTCGCACTACGACACCCGCGTGACTGTGCTCGGGCACATACAGCGCGGCGGCACACCCACCTGCATGGACCGCGTGCAAGCGAGCGAACTCGGCAACGCGGCCGTAAAAGCCTTGCTCGAAGGCCGCTACAACATCATGCTCGGCAAAATGAACGGCCAAATCAGCGAGACACCCTTTGACCAAGCCATCAAGCAACACAACGCGATGAACCCCAATTTGCTGGAATTGGTGAAGGTGCTGTCGATTTGAGGTTGGATTATTTGAAATTGGAAGCCAAATTGCATGGTCCCTGCGAAAATGTGAGGGGCACGGCATGCAATGAGACCTGATTTGAATTTTACGACCATCGTTGACCATCCAGTGGCCAAGATGTTTGCCCGCATCGTTGGGACGATTTGTTTGGTTCTGATTTCCATCCATGCCACAGCTGCCGGGCCATCGACTTTTACCCAGTCCCCTTGGCCATTTTTGTTCATGGAAAACAAGGGGCAGGTCACCGACGAGTCGGGAGTCCCGCAACCTGAGATTTTGTTTGTGGCCAAGTCCCGGGAAATGAAAGTATTCATCACCCGTCAGGGATTGCGCTATCAGTTTGAGCGGATTGAAGGATTGGAAAAGCCCCTGTCTGATCGCCTTGGAGCCGATATTGCCGCGGATGATTCGTTTCAGGTGACGTCCTGCCACGTGGACATGCAATTGTTGGGGGCGAATCCCAATGCCCAAGTGGATGCTGAGGCTCTGAATCCTTATTATGAGAACTATTACAACGTGCCGACGGTGCCCGAAGGAATCGCGGGCGTGCGTTCATTTGAGCGGATCGTCGTGCATGAGGTGTATCCACACATCGACTGGGTGATTTATGGCCATGAGGGGGGAATGAAATACGACTTTGTCGTGCGGCCCGGCGGAGATGTCGGGATGATCAAGATGGCCTACAACGGGGCTGAATTGTCGCGCACCGATTTGGGTAACCTGCTCATCAAGACGGCTTTGGGTGAAATAGAGGAAGAGGCGCCGACATCCTACGTCGATCAAAAGGTGGTTCATTCTGCCTTCGTTTTGGATGGCTCCACGGTGGGTTTTGAAGTGGGGGAATATGATCGGGCGAAGTCATTGTTGATCGATCCAAGTCTCATCTGGGCTACCTATTATGGTGCAACCGTGGAAGACGATTGTTGGGAAGTCCGCATCAATGCAAATGGTCAAGTCGTCATGGTCGGCAGTACCAAAAGTGCGAGTGCGATTGCCTACAACGGCCATCAAAACACCTATTCAGGAAGTTTTGATGGTTTTATGGTGCTCTTTGACTCGTCAGGGGTGCGCCTATGGGGCACCTACATGGGCGGTGCGGCCGAAGATTATTGCGAGGCCGTGGCATTTGACCAGACCAACGGGATCGTGGTCTGTGGATTGACAGCGAGCCCAACCGGCTTCGCCACCAGCGGTTGCTACCAAGCCAACTTGATCGGAATCGGAAATGGTTTTCTTGCGCGTTTTGACCTCGCCGGCCTTCGCTTGTGGAGCACATATTTTGGTGGCCCCAATGGAGGACTTTTGGGATCGGTAGCGATTGATGGCATGAATAGAATCGTCGTTGGAGGGCGTTCCGCTGGTGGAATTTCCAACTTCCCGCTGGGGAGTGGCTACCAGGCTTCCTACGCAGGAGGGCTCAACGATGCCATCTTGGTGAAATTTAGCCTCAATGGATTTCCATACTGGGGGACATATTATGGTGGGGCTGGAAACGATGGCGCTGCAGATATCTGCTTGGATCGGAATCAAAACCTTTGGATGTACGGAGGATGCACAAGCTCGACGGGGATTGCGTCGGGTGGCTTCCAAA
>JANMIM010000229.1:0-3711 GCA_031375795.1 Bacteroidota bacterium | reverse complement strand
ACGAGGACAGTCCCAACACCAATTTTTACTCCAACATCATCTCCGGTGCGCAAAGGCTGCCCGGCAACCATACCATCATCTGCGAGGGGACCTCTGGCCGCATCTTTGAAATCGACGATGCAGGGGTGAAGCTGTGGGAATATGTCAATCCAGTCGTGGCGGCAGGTCCGCTGAACCAAGGCGATCCGGTGACAAACAACTCGGTGTTTCGCGCATACAAATATCTGCCGAATTACCCAGGGTTGGCTGGACAAGACTTGACCGCCGGCCTTCAGCTGGAGGGAAATCCGTTGCCGCTGCCTAGCAATTGTCTGGGGTCGGCCGTGGATGCAATGGGAGATAATGCGTTGACGATGATGCCCAATCCATTTGGCGACGCGTTTTCCCTGCAATTTTCAGGCAGTGCATCGGGTGTGGTGGATGCCTATGACGCGACGGGCAGCTTGGTTTCGAGCATAGCTGTCGATGGTCCCCGTGTACTGATCGATGCTTCTGAATGGCCGGCAGGAATTTATTTGCTGCGCTTGCGGGATACCGGTACCACATTGCGGGCGCTGAAAGTCGAGTGAGTTTTGTTGAAGGCTTAGCGGCAATGATTGAGGCGTCCGATTGCGCATAAGGGCAAATTGAAAACGGAATGCCTATTGCCCCCGCTTGTAGGAATGCAGGGAAACGATGTTGATGCCGTGATCAAGCAGCTCGTAGACGACGTAGTGATGTTTGCTGAGTTGCCATCGACGTTGGCCGGGCTTGGCGGCGGGTCTGCCTTTGGTGGGGTGCTCGGCGAGTTCCTCAACGGTTGATTCCATGCGGTCAAGAATCCTTTCCGCATATTCTTCTCCATATTTCTCCGCAAGGTAGGTGCCGAGGCTAGCCACGGTCTGCTTCGCCTCCGTAGACCATGTTACTTTTTCCATGACCGCGCTTCACGCATCACTTCCTCGGTCGTATGCACCCGCCCCGCCGCAATGTCTGCCTCACCGCGCTCAATCGATGCTTTGTCCTCATCGTCAAGGTTTTCGTACCAATTTTCGTCATTGTCTGCCGCATTCAGCAGAATCGCGTAGATCTCGTCGAGTAGGGCCTGATCATCCGTTGCCATCAACAGCCTCGTTACCTCTACCTTCATGTCGGATAAACTTTCGTGCACTTTCATAAGTGTAAATATGTGGAATCCAGTGCAAAGTTGCAAGCCCCCATCGCCAAAATACGCCGCCAAGCACCGGAAATTGCGAACGGACGTGGCGCTGGCTTTGGAATTCTTGGATTTGCCTGTTGAGGAACGGTCGTAAGTGACGGCTATTCCAAATTGTTGCGGAACCCCAGAAATCGACGCTCAATCCCTCAATCGCCACAAACTGTCGACAAAATATTGTGCCTGGTCGAAATAGTTTCGTTCCACCTCAAACCCTGCAGCTTGTGCAAGTGATTGGATCTCTTGCAGACTGTATTTTTTACTCAATTCCGTGTGGATGAATTCTCCGTTTTCAAATGAAAATTCCATGTGCAAGGCATCGATTTTCACCTGCTGATTTTGCAGGGAAATGAGGAAACTTTTGATCTCTCCATTGGAGGCATCATAGGTGCAGCGAAAGTCAAATTGATCCAGCAAAAAATGCCCGCCAAGCTCACGGTTGATGCGTGCCAATAGATTGATGTTGAACCGCTTGGTAATGCCATGGGGGTCATCGTATGCCAAGCGGATGATGCTGGGTTCCTTCTGTAGGTCAAAGCCGATCATTAGCCGGTCATTGCCCTGCATCGCCCCCCTGATTTGCCGCAACAACTCGATGCATTGCAGCCCATTGTAGTTTCCGATGTTGGCACCCAAAAAGAGAAACAATTTGTCGGTCTTTGCATCCAATTGTGCGATGCGTTGAAAATAATCACCAACCTGTGGCTGCAATTCAAATTGCAAATTTCGCGCCGCCACCAAGCCTGACAAGTCCGAAATCGCTTGTGCCGAAACATCGATGGGAATGTAGCGGAATTGCATTCCCATTCGCTCCCATGTAGCCAACATTTCCAAGGTCTTCGAGCCATCGCCCGCACCCAATTCGACGACATCAAATTTCTGCGCATAGCCCAAGTGGGTTCCGATTTCCTGCGACTGCTCCTGCAGGATTTCTCGCTCGCAACGCGTGAGGTAATATTCAGGCATTTCCATGATCTCCTGAAATATTGCGCTGCCTATGTCGTCATAGAAATATTTGGAAGACAGGTGCTTATGGGCAGCTGACAAACCATCGCGCACATCGGAGAGGAAGGCCGTCATATTATTGTGCCAGGCGGATGCCTGCAAATTGCCATTGATGATGGGGGTGAAAAAAATTGCGGTAGCTCGGGCGGCTATGGCCTTGCGGGGTTGCGATGCTCGCGCCGCGTAGGACCATTTGGTTCACCATGAATTTTCCGTTGTATTCGCCGACCGCGCCGGGTGCAATCCTGAAGCCAGGGTAGGGGAGGTAGGCGCTGTTGGTCCATTCCCATCGCTGCCCCCAATCGAATTGTCCACTTGCCGCTTCCCATTCGGCCTCCGTGGGCAGTCGCATGCCTTTCCAAGCGGCAAAGGCGCTCGCCTCGTAAAAATTGACGTGGCAGAGATGGGCCGCACTGTCCAAGGGCTGCAAGCCTGCAAGGGTGTAGGCATGCCAGTTCTCCCCGACAAGGTGCCAATACATGGGCGATTGGGCATCGTTTTCCTTCACCCAGGCCCAGCCATCATCCAGCCACAATTCAAAGCGTTCATAGCCTCGGTCTTGGATGAATGCCAGGTATTCACCATTGCTCACCAATTGGTTGGCGATCTTGTAGGGTTGCAGGTAGACTTTGTGGCGGCCAAGTTCGTTGTCGAAGCAAAAGCCCGATCCCTCAAATCCGATTTCATAAATGCCTTCCTGCATTTCCACCCAAGCGGCCGGTTTTTGCGGGCGGACCGACTGCTCCAGGTCGCTGCCATATTTGGGCAAGGTCGGTTGGTGCCCCAAGGCATATTTGAGGTCGGTGAGCAGCAGCTCTTGGTGCTGCTGCTCGTGGTTTAGTCCCAATACGACGAGGTCGATCACCGTCTGATTGTCCAGCCGATCGGTGAGCAATTCCAGCATGCGTGCATCGACGTGTTCGCGGTAGCGGTACACCTCGGCCACGGTAGGGCGCGTGTTGTTGCCGCGCATGCCGCGCTCGGTGCGCTCGCCGACGTGGTTGTAGTAGCTGTTGAAGAGGTAGCCATACATCACATCATAGACCTCAAATGAAGGGTCGTGGTGCCGCAGGACCATCTGCTCAAAAAACCAAGTCGTGTGTGCGAGGTGCCACTTTGGCGGACTTGCAAACGCCACTACCTGAGGCACATAGTCCTCGATGGCCAAGGGGGCGCACAGTGCCGCCGTCTGTGTGCGAACGCGAATGTATTCCTCGCGGAGATTCATATTCGGAATTGGAGATTGATTCTTGAATTTGTAGAACCGCTGAGGTTGCTGGATTGTTTCGGCGAACCCGTATTGCATGAAATCCAAGACGCTGTCCCAATCCGATCCGCTGCCGATGGTGGTCGTGTACCGCCAAGGCGCGCAAAGGATAAGCCTAGCACCGAATGGCAGGCCGATAATAGGAGTCGACGGCCGGCTGCCCTGAATAATTGGGCCCTGCCTCGTCGGTGGCCCCGATGTATTCCCAATCGGGCGGCAGGTCCTGCCTGCCGGTGACCTCCAG
>JANMIM010000199.1:0-2655 GCA_031375795.1 Bacteroidota bacterium | reverse complement strand
TTTGCGTCCTTTGCGGTTTTGAATTTTGATGTTCACAAATTGAGCAGCCTTGCAAACAGCTGAACCTTTGGAGAGCCCTGGACCGCAGGGTTTGCGATCAATGGTGTAAAAAGTCTAAATTGCAGCATGATGCGCTTGCTTCGGCCATTGGTTTTGCTGGTTTTGCTGTTTTCTGCTCGGGCATTCGCGCAGAAATCTGCATTTTCCTTGGGTTTGCAGGCCGGCGTGAGCTATTCCGGGTGGAACCTGGCCCTGGTGGGGCAGTACCACTTGGATGATTTCTCGGCCTATCTCGGTCCGTCCTTGTCGCTCAACCGCGGGCTGCCCGGCAAGGGACCGATCGGACTCAATACGGGCCTCAATTACCACCTGCCTTCGACCAAAAAATGGCTGGGTTCCTTGGTGAACCTCGACTACCAATTGCATTTTTTTGAATTGGCCGACCTGCCGCCGCGCCTGATCCATGAATTGCACTTGAGCTATGGATTGGAATTCCATATTACGCCTGCTTTCTCGCTCGTGCAGCAATTGGGATACGGCACTTGGATCGAATCCAATCCGGTCGCCACGGGCGGTCGCAAGAGTTTCTCTGGCTATGGCGGATTGGTGCGCCTCAAAGCGGGGTATCGATTTTGAGCATGAAAGACCGGTGGATCCATAGCGCAATATTATGGTTGGGGACACTGCTGCTCCAGGCATGCCAAGTCACTGAAATCCAGAGTTCTCACAACTTGCTCGAGGGCAAGATCCTCACGGTGGTGCATGGCTGCAGCGGATTCATCACCTACCGCAATACCATTCCCCCCAATACCATCGTGGCCGCTCAAAGGTCGCTCGCCGAGCATGCCGATGCCGTGGAGATGGACGTGCAACGCTCCGCCGACGGGGCCTTGGTGGTGTTTCATGACGGGGAATTGGAAAAACAGACGACTTGTAGCGGATGCGTCGGGGAAATGGATTGGGCGGCGCTGCAAGATTGCCGCTACAAGACGCGCCACAATACGCTCGACGGTGTGTACAAATTGCCTTTGCTGGACTCGATGCTCGCTGCGATTGTGGCGACGCAGCCACAGGGATTGCTTTTTCTCAACACCAAACACGACAGTCCCTGCGACCCTGGAAATGTGCCCGGCGCTTATGCAAATTTCGCCAAGGAATTGGTGGGCTGCATTCGCCAATATGGTGTCTCTGACCGTGTGATCGTGGAGTCGATGAGCGCGGAATTTTTGCGGGAAGTGAGAAATATTGCGCCCGAACTCAAGCTGCTGTTTGACGACGAGGATTTTGAGCGGGGCATGGAAATCGTGCGGGAAAACGGGTTTTTGGGCCTCGCCATCAGCAATGGCATCGTGACCGAAGCGCAAGTGCGGCAGGCACATGCAGCGGGCTATTGGCTGGGCATCTGGGGTGTAAAGGTCATGGCCGACACGCGCAAAGCGGTGCAAAAAGGTCCTGAATTCATCATGACCGACGACCTGCTCATGTTGCAATCCGCGCTCAAGAAATAGATGGCAAGGCTGGTCACATATATTTTGGTGATGGTGGCCGGCCTGTTTTTCTGGGCTTTGGAATTGTACCTCAATTACAAGGACTATGTGGGCAACTCGCCCTTTGACCTCGACGAGCAGTATCAGCGTGTGTTTCTGTTTCAGCGCAATCTTTTCCTGCTGGCGGAGTTGGCGTTTCCCGCATTGATGTGCATCGCGTTTCTGGTATTGCTCTTGGTCAAATTTGCCGCCAAGCCGGTGCGCTGGGCCTTGGGATTTGTGCTGCTGTTGAGTACGGAATTTTGGGCATGGCGCAGCTTTTTCTTCGATGGGCAGATGGCCGACATTTACCTGCAAAACAAAAACAACGATCCCACGCTCGTGCAGCCCAAGGATTTTGTGGCCTACATGATCGGCTTTGCCCTATTGCTCGTGATCGTGATCCTGTTGCGCGACCGACCGCTGCACGAGGACCAAGATGCCTTGCATGCACGCCTGCTGCGCTCGCTCCGGAAATCAGAGTACCGGTAGGGTTTGGGGGACAATAGCGGCTGGCAAGGATGAGATCCGATAGAGAATGTACGGAAATACATCCCCAAAACTCGTAAATTGTCCAGCAAAATTGCCCCTATGCGCCACCTGCTCCTTTCCCTTGTCCTCCTGCTTGCGATTGGCCCGATGGCCCAGGCGCAGAAAAAAGCGGATCCAGCCTCCTTTGTGCAAAGCGGCCCCATGGTCGGCCATTGCGAGATGCGGGAGGTCAAGCTCTGGGTGCAGATGAACCGGGCTTGCCAGGTGTATGTCGAGTACCAAGAGCGCAATCAACCCGAGGCAGAGGTCTTTTTTACCAATGCCGTACAGACGAGCGAGGCCGAGGCCTACACCGCCCATTTGCTCGCCGACAAGGTGCTGCCGGGCAAGACCTATGATGCATGGCTCAGGGTCAATGGCAAGAAGGTCGTACTCCCCTACCCTTTTCATTTTCAGGCCCGCGACCTGTGGCAGTGGCGCACCGATCCGCCTGCATTTCGGGCCATCGTGGGGAGCTGTGCCTATTTCAACGACTCCTTGTATGACCGGCCGGGCAAGCCCTACGGTGGCGAATACGAGATTTTTGAGCGCATGGCAGGTGAAAATGGCGACCTGATGCTCTGGCTCGGCGACAACA
>JANMIM010000187.1:0-3267 GCA_031375795.1 Bacteroidota bacterium | reverse complement strand
CCGGAAACTATTGAGACCCTGCTCCAAGGCAAGATCCACCTGATAGACCACCTTGCCGACGATGTCGCAGACCGAGATGGCCGCTGCAGTCACGCTGGGCGAATTCAATTCCAAAATGACCTCGGAGGGGGCACTGACGGGGTTTGGATACAGTGCCTTGATGGCGACCACCTGTGGACCGTCAAATCTGATGGAGATTGCCTCGGTCACGCTGCTCTTTCCGTCCAAATCGGTTTGGCGCAGACGGTACCAGTTAAGGCCTTGGGCAGGGCTGTTGTCGCGCCACTCGTAGGTGGCGCCTTCGCCGTGCTGGGCCTTGGAGGCTACGCGACCGATCGTTTCAAAGTCGCCTTGATCGACGGCGCGCTCGATTTCAAAGTTGGCATTGTTGATTTCTGAGGTCGTCTGCCACTGCACGGAGACCGCCGAAGTCCCAGCCCGGTCCACTTTGAGGTAAGCCAACTCGATCGGGAGCACGCATGTGCCAAAGCCCACGGAGGCAAAAGGCCTGCTGAAGGAAAACAAGGCTGAGCCAGCCGCACCTGCGGTAGCTCCAGCATTGCCAAATCCCGCACAATTTACGCCACTTTCAAGACCGGCAACCCCGCCTGTGACGACCGGTGTGATCATCGGTGGATTCGCAGGGCTGCGAAACCACACGATACCGCCGCCGCCGCCGCCGCCGGTACCTTTGCAATTGTTCACGGCACCGCCCCAGCTTTGGTTGGATCCATCGCCGCCTCTTGCAGCAACATTCAATACGGCCGGTGAAAAGACCCTGGTATCCAAGACAATGGTTCCGCCTGCGCCGCCGCCGCCGCCGCCGTCGGCAGAGTTCACGACGGCATTGTTGCCATTGGAGAGGATGGAAAATCCATTGCCATTGATCGAATCGGCCCAAATCACAACGATGCCGCCGCCGGCCTCACCATTGCCTCCGATGCCACCGATGCCGACCGATGAATTTCCATAGTGTCCTGCGCCGCCGCCGCCGCCGAGGAAGAGGCGATTTTGGGCATTGGAATAATATGTCGATGAAAGACCCCAGCCCGCGATACCAGCATTGAGCCCACGGCAATAGGCTCCAAAGAAGCAAGAAGAAGCCTGCGCGTTGCCGCCGTTGCCTCCGGCACCAAAGTTGGCACCACCGGCTCCGCCAGAGTTGTGGTCATTGCCGCCGCCGCCGCCGTTGCACTGCTTGCCCCTGCCGGCCTCCCTGCCTGCGGTAAACGGTGCTATTCCTTCGCCTTTCAGTGCACCTTGCCAGCTCCCTGTGGGGTAGAAATAAGTTGTGTATTGGGTCGCATAGTTTGCACAAGAGCAGCCGCTGATCATGTCTTGACGCAAACCACCCCTGAATCCGCGGGCATTGGCATCGATGTTGGCGTTGAGTCTCACCCAGCCGTTGGGGGCAGCGACCACAACCACGCCTCCGAGGTTGCCGTCCCAAGCCTGGGGCGTGATGGTGCCCGTCACGGCGACATTGGCATAGATGTTCACGGGGATCAACTGTACCGCTCCAGTGGGATCGTAGGCATTGAGCATCAGCCTCTCCAGTGTCACGACGTTTCCTACAACATCACAGACGATGTTGAATTCAAACTTACCTGCGGCATTGATCGAGGTCAGGTCGCCAAAGGTAGCTGCATCGGCAGTATTCATGGCGGCACCTTTCATTTGGATGATGAAGACAGTGTCGCCCATGGCCAGGCCTGCAGCGCTGGACAAGGTAACCGTATTGGCCACGGTATTGACTGCGGTCACATCGAGGTACGTATTCACCGTTCCCGACAGGTTGGTGACCTGAGCCAAAAGCGGGGCCTGCTGGATGAAAATCGCAAGCAAAAAGCCAAATAGGAGCCTAGAAATACGTCTTACCATTTTTGAGAACCTGTAAAAGACCAATGGCCGATAGGGATCGACCGCTGAATACATCCCAATACTGCGATGCAAGATAGGAAAAAATACGGTACGGAGGAGGGATTTGTTCACAAGTTGTCCCCATGGCACTGATTTACAACGTTTGACGTGCTTTTTTTCCATGATATTCGTCAGCAGGATTCGGGTTGGCACGGCGACGGAGGATCCACGACAGTGGTCGGATCTTCGCGGGGAATCCCTCTGTCCACGGCTGCTTCAAGAATCTACGGTAATTACGCGCTCAGACGCGGGTTCTTGCAAATGAATAGGGCATGAGCAGACCTAGGACCGACGGCCGACACCACACGCATTCGCTAGACGAGGACTGCATCGCCGGGGAAGTTTTGTTGTGTCAGGGAATTGCATTTCTGCCACAACAATCTCCCCGATTCTGGGTTTGGCTTAGAAAATAAGTATCGTTTTACTTAATTTCGGGCTTCTCAAATTCTCATACATCTATCGAAAATGGAAAATAATACATCTACTGAGGCATCTGGCAAGTGTCCCTTTCATGGCGGACCGCTCAAGCAGAGCGCCGGCGGCGGTACCCGCAACCGTGATTGGTGGCCCAATATGTTGAAATTGAACATCCTTCGCCAAAATTCCTCCTTGTCCAATCCGCTGGGCGAGGCGTTTGACTATGCAGCGGCGTTCAATTCGATCGACTATGCGGCATTGAAGCAAGAGATCGCAGCCTTGATGACGCAGTCCCAAGACTGGTGGCCGGCCGACTACGGTCACTATGGCCCTTTCTTTGTGCGCATGACCTGGCACAGCGCAGGCACCTACCGCATCTCAGACGGTCGCGGTGGCGGCGGCACCGGGCAGCAGCGCTTCGCGCCGCTCAACAGCTGGCCCGACAACGCCAACTTGGACAAGGCACGCTTGCTCCTGTGGCCCATCAAGCAGAAATATGGACAAAAAATCTCATGGGCCGACCTCATGATCTTGGCGGGCAATGTCGCGCTGGAGACGATGGGTTTCAAGACCTTCGGTTTCGCAGCCGGTCGCGCAGACGTCTGGGAACCTGAGGAAGACGTGTACTGGGGCGCAGAAACCGAGTGGCTCGGCGACAAGCGCTACTCTGGCGACCGCGACCTCGAGAATCCGCTGGGCGCTGTGCAAATGGGTTTGATTTATGTGAATCCACAGGGACCCAATGGCAATCCTGATCCACTGCTCGCCGCCCGCGACATCCGTGAGACTTTCGGTCGCATGGCCATGAACGACGAGGAAACCGTCGCGCTCATCGCTGGCGGACACACCTTTGGCAAGACCCATGGTGCAGCCGACCCCGGCAAGTACGTGGGGCGCGAGCCTGCTGCAGCGACGATCGCGGAGCTTCAC
>JANMIM010000172.1:0-2539 GCA_031375795.1 Bacteroidota bacterium | reverse complement strand
TGTTGAGGCAAATGTCTGGAAAATCCTTGGATTTTGCAAGGGGAATGTGACTGCTCTTGTGGTTTTTCTTGGAGGGGATTTGTTGCTCGGCAGAATCCACGAGAAAGGGATAGGCCGCAAGCACAACACTCTCATGTTGCGCTTGCGGCCTTCCAAAATCTTGATCCCGCTACTTTCCTTTTAGTGTGTCTTTTTTCGGCGCGGGCGCATCGTGCCAGTTCGTTGGTGGCATTGGATTGGTGCGCCACTTTACCCGTTCAAGTGAGTCCTCAACAAACCATCGTCTGCGTAGCTCCTCGGTCTTTGGGATGATCGGCTCCTTGTCCTGCCGAATGGAGCCTTCATCCTTGCCCAAGGGCTTTTTCTGTGAACGGGGATCATCCATAGGGGTGATCCCCGATTTTTCATCCTCCATGCTCGGGAAGTTGCCGTCTCGGTGTAGCTCGCTGCCGCTGTCAGGCTCGACAACGCTTGCTTTGGCCTTTGCGGAGTCGATTTGAGCGGAGGGAGACGGATTACCCGATTTCGGGGTGCAATTGCAGCCAACGATTAACATGGCAAGGATCGCCTTAGTAAACAACAACTTTCCTCGTTTCATATTTTCCATTCTTTAGTGTCACTTTTACAAGATATGCGCCTTTCACCAACCCATCAAAATCCAGCTCGAAACTTGAGCAAGGTGCAAATTCTTTTTCAAGGATGCTCACACCTCCAAAGTTGAGTATTGTTACCGAGATCGCCATTTCGCTCAAATTTTCTATGTCAAGATTGATTGTCACCCTCCCATTGGTCGGGTTTGGGAATATGTTCATTGACAAATGCTTGGATGACATTGGCCCGACCCCAACGACCACACTGTCAAGGATTTCAGCAATATAGGAATTCAGGCCGTTGGGAAGACCGTAGAAATTCGGGGTTGCGCCATAAGGATAGCTTCCAGCAATCCAGCAGGACTTTTGCGGCCCGTTGTACCGACGTTGTGTTGTCGTGTAATCGCCCCAGCGCTCCAAGGAATTGCTGAGGTCGATGTAGCCGGCCCCAGAACGCACGAGCGTTGCTGAGGGTGCAAAAGCACCACCTTGATAATTGACAACTGCAAGCTCTGGGAAGATTCCCGCCCCTGTTCGCTGGAACGTCATCAACACATTGTCCGCATCGGTCGAATCCTCGCCCCAGAAAGCAATGGATGGAAAACAGTAGTCCTGAGACCCCGTGCTGAATCCCCAAGGGTAGCGCACGTTAGTGTTTGTGCGGATGTCGAGCCGATGCAGGGCAATCGTGGAGAAACCATTGGTATTCTTCGTGTACACAAAATTCAGGGTGCTGTCCAAATAGTAGCCGCTTTGTACCCTGCAATCACTGATCTTGATTTGGTCTGCATTTCCCAATTGGAGTGCAACCTGTTGTGGTGAATAGGTGATGCTGGATGCGGTCTGGTTGGTGACGATGGCAACACCGGGCGCGTCCATGCTGTCTGTGATCTGATACCAATACAGTTTGGAACTGCTTTGAACCCCTGTCACCAATTTCGTGCTTACAAGGTAGATGCCCCTAGCGTAGCTTGGACTCATCAGGCCATGCGATAACGGTACAAGCGTGTATGCGGGATTTCCGTCGTCGTCAAGCACGTCGGGCCAAATCTTGTACGACAATGGCTGTCCCATCAACGCCTCACGCTTCCTGATCTGGAAAACCTTCACCCCCTTGAACACATCTGCCGAATCGGAGAACATGTTGCCCGAAATGAAAATCTCGTCCCTGTTCACGGCTATATTGGCGAAGTCAAACCATTGATTGTTGTCGAGCGTGTCTGAATTGATGCGATAGTGGTTCCAGCCATTTCTAGGGTCTTGGCCGTTCGATACGCTTACCAGTATCTTGTTTGCCATGCTGTCCTTGTAGGTAAGGGTGATGAGTATGAACCGCTTGGTATAGCGATCATAGATGACTCTTGGATCAAAAGGAACCTCAAAAAGTGCCGTATCTCCATAAAAAGTATGGTGCCGCTGGTGTTGTACCAAGGTATCAGTGGTTTCCTGATAATACTCAATAGTGTAGTTGTCGGCAGAGACTATGTAGCCGCTGTCCGAGATAGCCATCGCGTTATCGCAAGGCGTGAACCGTGCAAGGTTGTTTGCTACGAATTGCCTGCCCACGCTCACGACCGAGCCTTGGGCGACCTTGCCTGCATCCAAGGGAAGGTTGCCATCCTGCCTCGCGCTTGCATCGGGGTCATTGGATTGGGTGCTTGAGCCTTGCCCCTTTGGACGGACGTCGTCTGGCATCATGGCCCCGCGCTCGATAATCCCCGTCGATTGCGGCGCGACCCAGCCGTCTGGTACTCCTGGGCTTTCCCATCTTGGCACGGTGATAATCCCCGTTGCAGGGTATTGGACGTGCTGCGCGTAGCCAAACCCGCCGCAACCAAGCAACAGGGTCAAAAAAAGTGTTTTGAGAAGTGTTTTCATGCGTACTTTAGTTTAGAGGTGAAAAAATTGAATGGATTCCACAAGAGGGGCTGAAATTGTGCTGCGCATCG
>JANMIM010000159.1:0-2354 GCA_031375795.1 Bacteroidota bacterium | reverse complement strand
AACCCAAAGTGGTCGCCAAGGTAGACTCGCCTATCGTCGCCAAGGTCGAGCCTAAAGTCGAACCCAAAGTGGTCCCAAAGGTCGAGACTCCTGTCGTCGCCAAGGTCGAACCCAAAGTGGTTTCCAAAACCGAACCCAAGGTCATCGCCAACATGGAGCCCATCGTGATCGGCAAGACCGATCCCAAGGTGGTCGCCAAAGTCGAGCCGCCTGTCGTAGCCAAAGTCGAACCCAAGGGCAATCCCGCCAACAGCGGCAGCGAGATTGCTGCCCGCTACCATGTGGTCAAGCAAGGTGATACACTTTGGCAGATCGCCAGCACCTATGAGGGGCTGACAGTCGAGAAAATCAAATCCCTCAATTCCATGGCCGACAACCGTCTGGAAGTCGGGCAAAAACTCCGCGTGCAATAAACCTCGCCTCCATGGGTTTGTCCTTTCACGAATACGAGGGCTACCATGACGATGTGAGGGCCACCTACGGGAAGCTATTTGCTTCCCTTGGACTGATGGAGGATCTCTCGGACGGGATGTTGCGTTTCGCATCCTCGAGGGCCAGGATATCCTTTGGCATCGAGGCCCAGATGCCCGAAATGTACCTGGAATTCCCAGGCATTCAGCAATTTACGATCATTACACTCTTGGAGGCAGCGGGGGAAAAAGACGACTTTACGGTCCATGTCCTCTTCCCCTCCACGCCCTCACAACGCGCCACCGCAAGACTCGTTTCCTGGCGGCCATTCCTTGCCAAGCACCTGCCACTCTTGGTTGCAGGCGACTTCACTGGAATCCAAGCAAGGTCTGCAGAGGAGGAAGCCTATGAATACAAGCTGCGCAGCTACGTCTCCAAGCATTGTGGGCCGCATGACCATGCCACGCGCGCAAGGCTGTGGGAACCCGGTTGGCGGGAGTTTGCCGAGCAGTTTTTGAGGGAAAGTGGTGGAAAATTGGACTGAATCAGAGCCGCATCAGTTCCGCGATTTCCCTGTCTGAAAGGCTGGGAAACTTGGAGGCGACGAGGAATTGCATGCGTGCCAAATAAGCTTTTTCCATCGACTCCAGACCGCCAAACTTGGGGGAAACGACGATTTTGCGGCTATAGAGCGGCCCATCGTTGCTGCCGCTGCGCTGCACGAGCACCTCTGCATTGTACAATTGAAAGACAAACGTGCTCACGACGATGCCCTGCATGTTGAGGAGCCGCTTGGTCTCGTCCACAATCTGGGGCAATGTGAGGCCCTCGGTCGTGGAGAGGCCCTTGGCGATGGCATTGATCAAGTCTGCGCGGTGCTTGGCACTCTTCACATACTTCATGCCCTTGGTGAGAAACTCCAGGGCGAGCTCCTTGTGGGAGCGCTTGCTTTGTTTGCTCTTGCCCAATTCCTTCAAGAAGATCACGTCGACGCCGCGCTCCTTGGAGCGCTCGATGCGCTCGATGTACTTGCCCACGAGCGAGCGGGCAAAGAGCGAGAAGGACTGAAACCCGAGCTGCCGTTCGGAGAAAGAGGGATCCAACTTCAGGAGGCTTTGTTTCAGGTTGGTCATGAAGATCGGCTCCTCGGAGCCATGCATGGACTGCAAGCGCCTGAAAAGCTCGTCCAAGTCGTATTCTTCCTTCTCTGCGCCCGCCTCGGCCTCGGTCTCCAATGAGAAGAGATCGTTGAGCGAGACAAACTCGGTGCTGTTTTTCTTGAGGAGGTTGCCGACAAATTGCCCAAAACCCGCAACGATCACCTCGCGACCCTTGGTCTTCACGGTCTGCACCACCGGAATAAAGTCGGTGTCCTGGCTCCCCAGAATCACCGTTTGAATGTCGGGGTACAGGGCCAAATCCTCCAAAATCGCAATCGTGATGCGAATATCTGCCCAGCTCTTGCCTTGAATCGTGGTTTCAGGCAAGTGAATCAAATCAAAGCCCTGCTCCACAAGTACCCGTTGGTATTGTCGAAACATGCCATAATTCCAGTTGGCGTAGGCTTTTTTGATGGCGATCGTGCCCTTGTTGCTCGCGAAGTCCACGATCGGCTCGATCTGCAGCGGCATTTCCTCCCGTGGATACACCTGCTCCGATGAAATCGCGAGGTTTTCAAAATCAAGATAAATCGCTACCAGGTCCTTTGCCATACATTCCTATTGTCCCGCAAATGTAAAACGAACTCTCCAAACCAACTCCCTCAACAAGTGAATAGAAACCAACAACTTCTCATTTCCATCTACCTGCTACCTACTACCTCTCAACGCAACAGCTGAAGATGAAACCGCAGAGAGCGCAGAGGTTCGCAGAGCCAAGCTGAACTCTGAACTCTGAACTCTGAACTCTGAACTCTAAACCGCTCTCTCCCCGCCCTCATTCCC
>JANMIM010000102.1:0-1072 GCA_031375795.1 Bacteroidota bacterium | reverse complement strand
CACCTGCACCGACGACGCCAGTGCATTGTTTCTGCCGCCGCCCCCCAACTCGTACAATGTATTCAAGGAGCCGATCGAGAGTCCCAACCACGGTGTGCGCAGCTATGTCACCAGTCCGTGGAACCTCACCTATTCCCCTTTTGGCTGGCACGACACCAACGGCGCGGCTGGCAATGAATATACGATCACCCGTGGCAACAACGTCTGGGCCATGGAGGATGTCAATGGCAACGACGGAACCGGCACCTCGCCCGATGGCGGCGCCACCCTCAATTTTGACTTTCCACTCAACTTCAATGCTGCGCCCCTGAGCTACCAACCGGCTGCCGTCACCAACCTCTTCTACTGGAACAACAAGATGCACGACGTATGGGCCAAATATGGCTTTGATGCGCCGGGTGGCAATTTCCAGCAAAACAACTACGGCACAGGCGGCACAGCCAGCGACTATGTGATCGCCGATGCCCAAGATGGCGGCGGCATGGACAATGCGAACTTCGCGACGCCCGTCGACGGCCAACGGCCGCGCATGCAGATGTACCTCTGGACGGGGCAACAGACGGTCAATTTCGTCGTGAATTCGCCAGCCGTGGTCGCGGGCAGCTACAACTGCGTGCCAGCAGGCTTCGGGCCGTCGCTTCCTGTGGTGCCTATCACACAAAACCTGGTGCTCGTAAATGATGGCACGGCGAGCCCCAGCCTGGGCTGCAATGCACTGACCAATGGCGGCGCGCTCAGCGGCAAGATCGCCCTGATCGACCGCGGCACCTGCACATTTGTCGCCAAAGTACAGAATGCCCAAAACGCCGGCGCCGTCGCCTGCGTCGTCTGCAACAACATCGCTGGATCACCCATCACCATGGGCGGCACATCCACGACGATCAACATTCCCTCGGTCATGATCTCCCAATCGGATTGCGCCCTGCTCAAGGCACAATTGGCCGCTCCCGTCAATGTGAGTCTGAGCAGCCCCGGCACGGCATTTGACCGCGACGGGGACTTCGACAATATGATCATCGCACACGAATATGGCCATGGGATCTCCACGCGCCTCACAGGCGGCCCAGCCAAC
>JANMIM010000016.1:0-5674 GCA_031375795.1 Bacteroidota bacterium | reverse complement strand
GCAGGAGCAGGCGGCGGCGTTTTCCGTGACTTGATCCAAGCTGTGGCAGCAGCGATGATGTAGAGGCTCACGCCGATCACGATGTACAAGTCGGCGACGTTGAAGATGCCGGTTTTGGCCCATTCCCAGCCCTGGTCGAAGATATCGAGGTTCATGAACATGAAGTCCACGACCTTGCCTGCCTTGATGCGGTCCACGATATTTCCCAAGCCTCCAGCGGCGATGAGTGCAAAGATCACAGCTTCCAATGCCCGGATCTTGTCGGAGCGCAGCATGTAGACCATCACCCCGATCAGAAGCAGCCCTGGCAGGATCGTGAGTGCGATGAGGCGCATCGTCGGCGACCAATCGGTGCCCAGACTCAAAAACGCGCCGTCGTTGTACACATGGTACCACGTGAAGAAGGCATTGCCGTCGTAGGGGCACTTGCCGGCGACGGCAGGATTGTAGTCAGGATAATTGACATTGCAGCTCGCTCCCAAGTGCACATCGGCGAGGTGCTTGGTGTATTGGTCGAGGCCCACGCCGAGCACAATGATGAGGAAAAACAGGAGGTATTTTTTGCCTTTTTGCATCGTGTGCGAAGGTCGTGGGTTTTGGTGGAATTTGCAATGGATGCGCTTGGGATGAAAGCGAATTGGTCAATTGCAGGAACAAGAGGATCTGTCCATCTCATGAAACCAAAGTGGAATCGCCTGCTTACTCACGTGTTTCAAAAGAGCCCAGTGTTGGAAAGATCGCTCCCCAATCGCTATCATGGGCGTCGATTACCAAATACAGATTGGGCACGCCCATGCAAGTGATCCATTTCCAACTATTTCCGCGCCACGATCTGAAACGCCTCTGAGCGATTGCCATTCATGGTCACCACCTCAACCATGCCTTCGTGCACGATTTCGAAGTCCTGCAGGAGCGTCGTGATCCATGCGCGGCTGTGGTGGCGCAGGGTCACGCCCTCTGGCAGCGTGAAGACGCCGTCGTTTTCAGGGTCGCCGTCGAGGCGGGTGTAGATACCTGCCTCGATGCGCGCGGCTTGCAGGGAATAATCGCTGATGTAAAGGAGGCCGCCCGGCCGCAGCTTGCGCCGCAGCAAGGCGATGAGCGTGCGCTGCCCGGCATTGGAGGGGATGCAGGTGAGGACTGCGAATAGGAGAATGGCATCGATACTGCCATCGGCGACGGGCAGCGCAGCTGGCGTAGCGATGTGGTGGAGGTCGCGGTTGCCCGCGGCTCGCCCGCGCGCGATCAAGGCCGCCGAGGTGTCGTAGCCCGCGACATTGCTATAGCCCGCAGTCTGCAATTCCTGCACGAGCCTGCCGTAGCCGCATCCGAAGTCGAGGATTTGGGCGTCTTTTTGGGGGATGAAACTTTCCAGCAGCTGCAGGTCGATCGGATGCGTGAAGGTCTTTTCGAGGGCTACTGCGTCCCAGTAGGCGTGTTGGTTGTCGATTGAAGCCATTTTTCTAGCCTTTGATTTTACGAATATACCGTGACCCTAGCCCCAAACAAAAAATCCGCTCACAACAAAAACCGTGGTCGATCACGATGCACATTCTCATTCAGGGTTTTTGGAAATGACCGCCTTGCAGCTTCCAATGACCATTGCCACGCACCAATTTAGATCGTAACAAATTCGTTATCAGACGTTACAATCTTGTAAATTTGAAACACTTGGAAATTAGATCCACATATCCCATTCATTTGCAGCGCACGCGAAGTGCCCTTTTTTTCCGGTCGGCCTTGTTGCTATTGCCGCTGCTCTGGGTTTGTAATTTGTATGCCCAATCTGATCCTTCATCCGACAAATTCCCTTGTGCCAGCTTCTTGAAAGACATTCGTCCCAAGCTACAAGAATTCACGGTGTGCCACGATCGCTCCACGTTGATTCATTGCAAGGGAGGCACTGAGATATTCATTCCCGCAAATGCCTTTGTTTATGCAGAAAACGAGGACACACTTCTTGATTTAGCAGGCCTCCAAATGGAATATCGACTAGACAGCACCCGTCCAAACAACTACGGCCTCCATATTTCAGACTCTGTTGACATTCAGCCGATTGACAATATCCAATTCTCAGTCATGGAGTTGCTGGATGCCAAGTCCATGATGCTCGCCGCCCTCAATACCAATTCCAAATATGATCTTTATGGTTTTTCTTCCGCCCTACGCATCAAAGCAACCTGCCACGGCAGAAAGTTGACGTTGGCTCCAGAGAAAGGACTGATCGTTTTGCCACCGGGCGACTTTTTGGAAGGCAGCACGGCGCTGTATGGCGATTACGATAAACGCCGATGCATGCGGTGGAGCAATATTTATACGAGCTCCGTAGAGGACAACCACCAAGATTTTTTTGCAGAGCAACCGCTTCCAAAGCGATTGCCCTTGTACACAAAAGCGGGTCTTGCCAATCCATTCAGCCTAAAATTTGCCAATGGCCAGTCCGTTCAAGCTGCTGTAGAATTCGCACTGTGGGACCAGGCTTCCAAACCAAGTACCCAGCAAACATCGATCGATCTCCGAGATTTGGATCCTCACGCGCTCGTTGAGGATGAATCTTCAGATATTTTTCGCATCGTCAAAGTACTTTTGGGAGCCAACGGGCTGGCGCGAGAGGTCATGGTATTTCAAAACGATCGCCCCATCGCGTGTCGTGCGCTGGAGGTGGCTACGCGACAAATCCAATGGGATGTCACGAAGTGGAATTTGCAAGACACGCTCGTGCTCGATGCCAGTCGCATCAGTAGGTTGCCTCCAGATTTCGGCGCAGGCTCTGGTGTTGATTTAGAACGTGTAGACTTGTCAAACGGGCCTCACATCGTGCGATGGGGAAAAATGGTTCATTACTTGGAAGCCTCGGTTGGCACTTCCAAATCGCAAGAACTACGGGAACGCGGATCGATTGTCGATCGTATCGGGTGGATTGCTGTTGGTAAAGAACAAGGTCCGACGACGCTCAAGGGCGGGATCCGGTTGAAATTTGCACAAAATTATTCCGACGCAAAGATTTTCGTCCTTGTGCCCGATCATGGCATCGTGGATGAAAAAGCGGGCCCGATCAATTCGGGAACAACTTATTGGCTTTGGGCAGGATTGCCGGAAAAAGCAGCTGCCAAGCTCGTGGTGATTGCGTACAATGAACCCTTGGGTCCTAGCCTGGGCATGCTTGACATTGTGATTGAGAGCGGCATTGAACCAAAGCTTGCAATGGTGCCGATGACTTGGGGGCAAATCGAGCGCGAACTCAAAAGGCTCTAGCAGATTCCATGGTCCTTGCTGGAATCTGCAACGCCTTGTTGGAATTCACTCCAATCGGCATCTTTCAAGCTTGAGAAGCGCTTGATACTACGCAAAAGGGCCGCTCTCACGAGCAGCCCTTTCAAAATTCTTGTAATCCAGCAGCGCTTACCCCGCGCTTGCCAGAGCCTCTGCACCGGCGACGATTTCCAAGATTTCCTTGGTGATCGCTGCTTGGCGGGCCTGGTTGTAGGCGAGCTTGAGCTGCTTGATGAGTTCCTCGGCATTGGTGGTGGCGTTGTCCATAGCCACCATCCTTGCACCTTGCTCGCCGGCATTGCTTTCCAGCACTGCCTTGAAGAAGCGGGTACGCAGGTTTTTGGGAATCAATTCCTTCATGATATCGGCCTTGTTGGGCTCGAAGATGTAGTCGGAATTGTTCTTGACCGCTGCCCCGGCCACTGGCGCTGCCACCTCGGCTGCACCGGCGATGGGCAGGAAGTGCTCGTGCTTGCGCACTTGCGTCATCACGTTCTTGAACTCGTTGAAGACGAGGTCCACGCAATTCCACTTGCCCTCGACAAAGCCCTCCATCACCAACGTGGCGACGGCGTTCACGGTGTCGAAGCTCAGGTTTTGGAAGACGTCGTTGTTTTCACCGACCGTCGTGAAGCCACGCTTCTTGAAGTACTCGTAGGCCTTCTTCCCGATCGCGAGCACCGACACGTTGCCGGCGGCATGTTGCTCAGGATAAAACCCCGTCGCGACTTCCCAGGCTGCCTTGTTCACGTTGGTGTTGAAGGCGCCACAGAGGCCACGGTTGGAGGTCACCACCACGAGGAGCACCTTTTCGGGCTTCTCCTGCTTGGCATAAGGGCTGTCGAGCTCCTCAGACATGTCAGAGGCAATGTTGCCCATGATGTCGCTGAGCTTCTGGGCGTAGGGACGCAGCTGCGTGATCGCGTCTTGTGCACGCTTCAGCTTGGCCGCAGCCACCATCTTCATGGCGCGCGTGAGCTGTTGCGTAGACTTGACGCTCTTGATCCGCTCCCGTAATTCCTTTGTATTCGCCATCGAGGCAGAAATTAATTTGGATTATCTCTTGAAAGTAGCCGCGACCTCTGTGGCCGAGTCCTTGAGTGCCTTTTCGATCTCAGGCTTGGTCACATCCCCACCTTTCTTGGCCAGCTCGACCAAGACTTCCTTGTGGTTGTGGCGCAGGTCCTCGATGAATGCACGCTCGAAATCCTTGATCTTGTCGACAGGCACCACGTCCAGAAGACCCTTGGTTCCTGCAAAGATGATCGCGATTTGCTCCTCGACACGCACTGGGCTGTACTGCTTTTGCTTCAAGATCTCGACCAGGCGCTTGCCACGCTCCAGCGTAGCCATCGTGGACTTGTCGAGGTCTGAACCAAACTTGGAGAAGGCCTCCAACTCGCGGTATTGGGCGAGGTCCAGCTTCAGGGTACCGGCGACCTTCTTCATCGGCTTGATCTGCGCGTTACCACCCACACGGGACACGGAGATACCGACGTTGATGGCCGGACGCACACCCGAGTTGAAGAGGTTGGCTTCGAGGAAGATCTGGCCGTCGGTGATCGAGATCACGTTGGTCGGGATATAGGCAGACACGTCACCTGCTTGGGTCTCGATGATCGGGAGTGCCGTCAACGAACCGCCGCCTTTGACGATGGCTTTGAACGCCTCTGGGAGGTCGTTCATGTCGGCTGCGATGGCATCGTTTTCGATGATCTTGGCAGCACGCTCGAGGAGGCGGGAGTGCAGGTAAAACACGTCACCTGGATAAGCCTCGCGACCTGGAGGGCGGCGCAGCAACAAGGAGACCTCACGGTAGGCAACGGCCTGCTTGGAGAGGTCGTCAAAAATCAAGAGTGCATGGCGGCCCGTGTCACGGAAAAATTCGCCGATGGCTGCACCTGCAAAGGGTGCGAAGTATTGGAGCGGGGCTGGGGAGGATGCCGGAGCAGCCACGACCACGGTGTAGTCCATGGCACCTGCCTTGTCCAACGCCTTCACGACCTGCGCGACGGTGGAGCCTTTTTGCCCGCAAGCCACGTAGATGCAGAAGACGGGCTCGCCCTTCTCGTAAAATTCCTTTTGGTTGATGATCGTGTCGATGGCGACAGCGGTCTTGCCGGTCTGGCGGTCACCGATGATCAACTCCCGCTGTCCACGACCGATGGGGATCATCGAGTCGATGGCCTTGAGGCCCGTCTGCAATGGCTGCGCCACTGGCTGACGGTAGATCACCCCGGGTGCCTTGCGCTCAAAAGGCGAGTCAAAGAACTCGCCGCCCATCGGGCCCTTGCCGTCGATCGGCTCGCCCAGCGGGTTGATGACGCGACCGATCATGCCCTCACCCACTGGCAAGGAGGCGATGCGGCCCGTGCGCTTGACGGTGTCACCTTCCTTGATG
>JANMIM010000089.1:0-1552 GCA_031375795.1 Bacteroidota bacterium | reverse complement strand
CCCGTCGAGGGTAGCAGGCGCACCCAAAATACGTCATAGGTCTGCGCAGGCGGCCCATACCACAGCGTGTCGAGCGAATAAATCGTATCGGTTTCAAAAATCGTCGAATCCTTGTATTCACCGATCACAAGTACATTTCCGAGTTTGTCAAAGGCCAGGCCATGGGCAAAATCGTCGGAGTACCAGCCGTATCGCTTGGCCCAGAGGAGCTGACCATTGGGGTCAAACTTGGCGCAATAGACATCGTTTTTGCCGGCCGACTCGAGGGTGACACCTTGGATCACCATGGTGTCGCGAAAGTAGCCTGTGACATAGCTGTTGCCGGCATCGTCCACGAGCAGGTCCTCGGGTGCATCCTGCAGCCCGGATCCAAAGCTTGTGACCCATGTATCTGACTGGGCATGCACCGATGGCAATCCCAAAGACAGCAACAAAGCAGCAGCAAAAAGCAGTCGTATCGCGGAAAATTTGGTTCTCATTCTCTTTTCAATGCAATCAGCATCCATCCAAATTTACAGAATCAAAACTCAATATCAAAGCCAAACGGCAGCAATGCCTTGGCCACGCCAGTTACGCGTAATATTTTGCCCTCTTGCCCCTGCATGAGCACCACGATCGGTTGCCCGCTGAGGCGCTCATATTCAAGCATGACTTGGCGACACGCTCCACAGGGTGTCACGGGCGCAGCGATGAGCTTCTGGGTGCTTGTGGCGCGAATGGCAATCTTGCGGATCGTATTTCCCTTGGATTGCGCGCCGATGTAATACAGTACGGTGCGCTCGGCACAAAGGCTGGAGGGAAAGGCAGGGTTTTCCTGGTTGTTTCCTTCATACACCTCGCCGCCTTCCAAGGCGACGGCAGCTCCTACATGGAAGTGGGAAAATGGTGCATAGGCCCGCTTGCTCGCCACCAAGGCCGTCTCCAGCAAGGCGGCTTCGTCGGCTGCCAATTCGGCGGGGCCGTCCAGCAATTGAAAGGCAATATGATAGTCCTGATTCAAGTCCAATGTCCCAGTCTTAGGTAAAAGGCTACCAAAATAGCAAAAATTACCTTGCTGTCACAGAATGTAGTGGCTCAGGTCCTTTTTGGAGCTGATCTTCTGGATTTTCTCCCTCACAAATGCACCGTCGATCGAAAACTCCATGGAGTCGTTGCGGTCTGGCACATCAAAGAGGATGTCGTTGAGGATGTTGCTCATGATCGTGTGCAGCCTGCGCGCGCCGATGTTTTCAAGCTCTTGGTTCACTGAGAATGCGATTTCGGCAATCTCGGCGATGGCGTCATCCGTAAACACGAGCTTGACCCCCTCGGACTCGAGCATCGCGGCGTATTGCTTGGTGAGCGCATTGCGTGGCTGCGTGAGGATCTTCACGAAGTCCTCCTGGGTCAGCGATTGCAGCTCCACACGGATCGGGAATCGGCCTTGAAGCTCGGGGATCAAATCGCTGGGCTTGGCGACGTGGAATGCGCCGGCAGCAATGAACAGGATGTGGTCGGTCTTGATCACCCCATGCTTGGTGTTGACGGTGCTGCCCTCCACGATGGGCAGCAG
>JANMIM010000034.1:0-1537 GCA_031375795.1 Bacteroidota bacterium | reverse complement strand
TTTCACGCCCTCGACGTTGCCGCCGTAGGGCAGGTAACTCAGGTACATTTCCAGGATCTCGGTCTTGGAATGGTGCCATTCCAGTTGCAGTGCCCGAAACAATTCCTGGGTCTTGCCCAGCCAAGTGCGCTTTTTGGGTTCCAACATGCGCGCCACCTGCATCGTGATCGTGCTGGCCCCCGATTGGCGCTCGCCACTCACGACATTGGACCACATCGCCCGACCGATCGCCAGCGGATTGACGCCTGGGTGGTACCAAAACCAGCGGTCTTCCTTGGCGACGAGGGCGGATAACAATTCGGCAGGCACTTCTGGGGTCTTTACCTCCATGCGCCACTTGTCGTCGTTGCTCAGGTAGGCGCGCAACAGGCTGCCGTCGCGGGCGAGCACTTGTGGGCTGTAGGGCTTCTCGGCAGGCAGTGGAAATCCGAGGTCCAGGCACAGGAAAATCAGCATTCCCCCGACCAAATACTGCCGGATGCGTTTGGGCCTCAGCAACTTTGCCAGTCGCGGAATGCACCGTCGCCAATCGGGGGCCCAGCGGCTCATGGGCGTGCCTTTTGCATGAATTGTTTCCAGATCGACAGCCCGGCGGTGTCGTGGCTGGCGGTGGCAGGGGCGGTGGCAGCAGCAAACGAGTCGCGACGTGTCGGCGTTTGATGGACCGCGAGGGCCGTTCGACCGGGGATCGGGGCGTCCTTGGGCAGGATTTTCACGACTTGGCCACTGTGGATGGATTTCACGTCGGGTTCATACATGGCGTCGGCGGTGATGGCGGGCTGCAAGAAGCTGCCCATGTTCACGGCCCGCACCAGGTAGCTGAATTCGCGCGAACCTGCCTGCTCGAAGGACATGAACACATTCACCCGATCGTCGCGGATGTCGAGGTTGTCGGTCGTGTAATCCAGTTTTTTGATCCAAGAATAATCGGCATCGCTGAGCCTGGTATTCTCCACTTCAAAGCCAGCAGGAATCATGTCGATGATCACCACATTTTCGACGGGGCGCTGGGCCTGGATTTTGATGCGGCATACCACCAATTCCCCTTGGTTGAAGACCGGATTTTGGATCGGATGGCCCTGGGTATCGAGCCATGTGCGTCGCACCGTGAGGCCCTGGTCCACGGGGGGCACGGTGACGCCTGCGCCCTTGCGGATGCCGCTGATTTTCCAGGAATAATAGGCCTGCCCAGTGCCGCTGGCGCGCATCGCCACCTGCTGGCCGCTCATTTTGTCGGAGACAAATCGCGCATTTTCACCCTTGTAGGTGAGAATCGTCTGGCTGCCGCTGGCGACAGCGACCGATAGATTGCCCGAGGTGCCCTGCCGGGCCATCTTGCCGAGGCCGAGGAAAACCCAGGCATTTTCTTGGGTGTTGCGCAGCTCGTTGCGATGCTGCCTGATCTGCTGCAGCAGCGGCCCGATGCGTGGATTGCCCGGGTCTGCCTCCACCAATGCATTGAGCATCATGCCCGCGCTGCGCATCGGGGAGTCAAAGCTGCCGCCCGACAGCCGCTCGGGCTGCTCGATGTTGCTAC
>JANMIM010000025.1:0-6167 GCA_031375795.1 Bacteroidota bacterium | reverse complement strand
AGCGGAACGTCAAGCCAAGCCACTTACGATCTCTGCATCAATGTGGATCCCGCCGACGCAAACATCCTCTATGTCGGAAGCATCAACAACTGGAAGAGCATGGATGGTGGCGTCACGTGGACGATCCAGAGCCACTGGGTCGGCAGCAACTTTTCCGGCAGCCCCAGCGCCAACTGTGCCGTGTCGGTCCATGCCGACCAACACGTGTATGAGCGCTCCCCCGTCAATGGTCGCCTCTATGTCGGCAACGACGGCGGGGTCTATTACACATCCGACAATGGCGCCACTTGGCCACAGATCACCAACAACCTGGGCATCAACCAGCTCTACGCACTCGGCCAGAGTGCCACCAGCAACACTACGGTGCTGGCAGGCCTGCAAGACAATGGCGCTTATTCCACCTCCGATGGCATCAACTTCACCACGATCCGTGGTGGAGACGGCGCAGAAAGCCTCGTGGATTACAGCAATGCCAACTTTTGCTTCAGTGCTGGCGTCCAAGGCAACATCGGTCGTTCCACGACCGGCCCGACGGGTGGTCTTTCCTCCATCGCTTCCAATGGCGGCAATGGAATCACCGAGAGCGGGCCATGGATCACGTCCTTTTTCTTGCACTACACGGTACCCACGACCATGTTTGCCGGGTACAAAAATGTGTGGCGCACCACCAACGTGCGCGCCACGCCAGCCAGCACCGTCGCTTGGCAGGCCATCAGCACTGGTGAGGTCAATGATGTGATCGCATTGGACCAAAGCCCTGCCAATGTTGATGTCATGTATGCCGTGCGCTCAGGCTCCATCAAGCGCAGCGACAACGCCAATGCTGCACCAGGCTCCGTCACTTGGATCGCTTGTTCCCTACCCGCAGGATTGACCCCCAATGACCTCAAGGCAGACTACAACGACGCCAACAAGGTCTATTGCGTCGTCGATGCCCGCGTGTTCAAGTCGGCAGACAAGGGTGCCACCTGGACAGAAATCTCTGGCAGTCTCCCCAATCTGGAGGTCAATTGCCTGGCCCTCGACAAAAATGGGAACGAGGCCATCTACATCGGCAACCAAACGGGCGTTTGGTTCCGCGATGCCACGCTGAGCGATTGGATTCTGTTCAGCAACGGATTGCCCCCGGCAGACATCCGCGAGTTGGAGATCTACTACGATGCCGATGTGAACAACAACCGCATCAAGGCAGCCACTTATGGCCGTGGCCTCTGGCAGAGCGACTTGATCGACGTCAAGGTCATCGATCCCACCGACCTCAGCGCCACGCCGGTAAGTACCACGCAAATCGATTTGAGCTGGGTGCGCAACCCCGGCAACAACGATGTATTGATCGCATTTGCCCCGAGCACCACTGAAATTGGAAGACCCACCGATGGCGTGACCTATGTGGCGGGCAATCCGCTTCCTGGAGGCGGCACCGTGGCCTATGTTGGCAATCCAGCCACATTCAGCCATACTGGCCTTACCTTGGGAACCAACTATTGTTATCGTGCTTGGTCCCTGAATGCGTCCCACGAATACTCGGCGGGCGTGACGCCGGTCTGCGCCAAAACGCTGTCCTACAACTGGACGGGGGCCGCAGGCACCACCGACTGGTTCACCCCCGGCAACTGGGGTCCCAACCTCGTCCCGACGGCAAACGACGGCGCCTTCATTCCGGCGGGGCTCAGCTTCTATCCTTACATTACCGCCAATGGCGCCACCTGTAAGGACATGAGCATCGAGGCTGGGGCATCCGTGAGCATGCACACCTCGGTCAATTACACCCTGAGCGTGGCAGGCAATTGGTTCAACAATGGTACGTTCAACCGGGGAGTCGGGACCGTGGCGTTTTCTGGGTCAGCGGCGCAGCAAAACATCTCGGGGGCTAGCACCACGGCATTTTACAACCTCAACATCGCCAAGACGGCCCAAAGTCAGATCGTCGAGGCGAAGTCCTTGATTACCCTCCATGGCCCGACAAATCCATTGTCTTTGACCACAGGCACTTTCAAGATCAGCAGCGCCTCCACGCTTTCGCCATGGACCACTAGCTACTCCCTCGGCACGGGTGCCACCCTCTGGGTCAATGGCGCTACCATCAACCCGGCCAACATGACGCTGAGCTTAAATCCGGGCACCTTGCGCATCTCGGCAGGTAGCGTGAGCGTCGGCACGTCCTCTGGAAACGGCATCACCTACCTCAACGGCGGCTCACTCATCATGGAGGGCGGAACCCTCACGGTCGCTGGCCGCTTCTCTCCCAACAGTGGGACTTCGTCGGGCGCCTATACCCAATCTGGCGGCACTGTGACGCTCAATGCCATTGGTAGCACAAGTACCACAAGGGCAGCATTTGAGCTCAATGCGGGTGTGCCCTTTACCTTCAGCGGTGGCAGCATCGTCGTTCGGCGCGCATGTTCGCACCTCACGACCGATGTCATCATTTCCTCCACAGTCAACTCCGTCACCGGTGGCACGTTCCAAGTCGGAGACGCGAGTACGCCCGCTGCGCAAGTCATCCGCATCAATTCCGTGGCGCCGCTGTATCACTTCACCGTGAATGCGACCAACAACCCCGAAGCCTCGCTTGTGACCAATGGCCTCACCGTGCAAGGCAACCTGAGCATCCTGGGAGGCACCCTGCGTAGCAACGGCCTTGCCATCGCTGCCAGAGGCAACTGGACCAACAACGGCAGCTTCCTCGCTGGCGCTGGCACGGTGACCTTCAACGGCACATCTGCCCAAACCATCAGCGGATCCACGGCGACTACCTTCAACAACATGGTCATGAACAATGCTGCGGGGCTCACCCAAAGCGGTGTGGATGTGAATGTCGCGGGAGCCTTGACACTCACGGCTGGGGTCATCACCCCCGTCGCCAACATGCTCGTCTTGGCAGACAATGCAACAGTGACCGGCGGCTCCAACGCCGCTTACGTGGGTGGTCAAGTGCGCAAGGTGGGCAATGACGCCTTTACCTTCCCGGTGGGCAATGTAGGCTTTTATGCCCCGATCGGTATTTCCGCTCCTGGCACGACTACCGATCATTTCACCGCGCGCTATGTACACACAGACCCCGACCCCCTGTACAGCCGTGGTACCGTGCAAGCGCCGCTCGTGCGGGTAAGCTCGGCTGAATATTGGATCCTTGATCGCACCAACGGAAGCAGCACCCCCTCGGTGACCTTGAGTTGGGACGATCTTCGGGCCAGTGGCGTCAGCTCACTCCCCGATTTGGAGGTGGCACGCTGGAATGGCAGCACCTGGGTAAGCGAAGGCAATACGGGTTCGACAGGAGCTGCGAGTGCGGGAACAGTCACCTCGATCCCCGTCACCAACTTCAGCCCATTCACATTGGGCACCATCAATGGGATCGTGAACAACTTCCCCGTCACGCTGCTCAGTTTCACGGCGGTGCCTGTTGGGACGCTTGTGAAGCTGGATTGGGAGACCACCTCCGAGACCTCCAATGATTACTTCACCGTGGAGCGCAGCCGTGATGCCAATGCTTGGGAGGAAGTCGTTCGGGTGGATGGCGCTGGCAATTCCTCCGTATCCAATGTCTATCAGACGGTCGATCCCAGCCCATTCGAGGGCCTGTCCCATTACCGCTTGCGGTCCACGGATTTCGATGGACTACATCGTTATTCCGAGGTTCGTGCGGTCCAGTTCAGCCCCAGCCCGGAACTGACGGTGTTTCCCAACCCGGCCAATCACACATTGTACATCAGCCTCGGCGAAGACGAATACCAGGTGGAGGTGCGCGACCTGACCGGAAAGCTAATACTCAGTGCGAAGAATGTGCAGCGCCTCGATACCCATGACTGGGCCACGGGCGCCTATATGGTCATCGTGCGTACAGGCAACGGTGCCGAGTCGCGCCGCGTGCTGATCTCGCATTGATGCATACATGCTCGCACCGGTGGAGGCGGGAGCGGCAGCCCACGTCGATGCACTTGCTGCTGCCCGCCGCGATTTGATTCATCTCCTGAACACCCCTGCCAATGGTCTTCCAGATGGCAGGCTTTTTTGATCAGGTTTTTGCCCTGCGCAGGGCCTTGGCTGCTCTTTCACCGATGAAGCTTGGGATTCTGGGTAATTTCATTCGCCCAGCCCGACGTAGGCATGCCTCCAAACGATCGCAAAACAAAGCCACCCACATCATGCAGCGCGACACGTGGGCGCTGTGCATGACATGGGTGGCCTGGTCGGGAGCGCGCTAGCTGTCTAGCGTCGCAATCCAGCAAAACTCCTATTTCACAAATTTCAAGGTAGCGGGTACCTCCCCAGAGACGCGAACAAAGTACATCCCCGAAGGCAGCGCGCTGAGGTCCCATGACAATTTGCCAGAGGCGACGCGCTGGCTTGCGATCACCTGTCTGCCTTGTGCATCGTGGATGCTGGCATCCATGCTGGCCCCGACCAGGTCAGCAGGCACAGCCAAGAAGAGCTGATCACCTGCGGGAACTGGGTAAAGGCTGAAACTGCCACTGCGCTCTGGCGCGATGGCGGTGGGCAAATTCACCTTGGAAACGTACTGCAAGATATTCTGACAGGTGCTGTCATAGATCGCATAGTTGAAAAGGCCCCGCGTGATGTCATCATAGCCGTCAAATATGAGCCCCTCGATGATCGTCGAGTCTGTCTCGCAAAAGCAATTCTGGTCCAGTGCAAAGTTCACGTCGCTCCTGTTCTCGAAGTAGTAGTTCACCGAGCCGCAAATCTTGTTTTGAAGAATGACGGGTGCAGGTGAGTTTGCGGTGAGCGAAGCAGCATACACGACGGCAACGGTGTCGTTCAGGAATTCGGAATTCCTCAATTGCCCGCCGCTATTCATCTCAGCTGCCAATCCATTTCCAATAAATCTGCAACTGTCTGCCACACCCGCAAACTCCATCAAGCCCTTGTAGTTGTCTATGAAAGCACAATTGGAAATGCTGCCACTTACCCCGTAGATGGCATAGGTATTTCGTTCAAAAACGGTGTTGGTGATCGTTCCGCCGGTGTACCAGATGCCATTCATGTTCCCGCGGATCAAGCAACTGTCTGCGGACAGGTAGTTCTGAAAACCGTTGCAAGATGAGTTGTTGGTGAATTCGCAGCGCTTAAGCAAGATGTCGTGGTTGATCTGCCAGTTGGAGCCGATGGCCTGCCCATTGAACTCAAACTTGCAATCGTAGAAGTTGATCGGGCCAGATGGCTGCACTGCATAGTTGTTGTAGGTGAACTTGCAATGGTGGAGGTCCCAAGTCGGAGCTGACTGGTCATCGGCATAGATGCCATAGAACGCATTGCTGAGTTCAAAATAATCCATCGTCACTTGGCCGCCTTGGGTTGCTTTGACATTGATGCCCAGCCACGTGTAATCGGTTGGCTGGATGTCTGTATGAAACACGATGGGACTGCTCAGGGTGCCGACGGCAACCAGGCTGCCACGGATCTCCAAATAGTGCATGAGGCCCGTGTTGGGGACGCCGCCATAACTCACGCGCACTTCCACGCCGGGTTCAATCGTGAGCGTCTTGCCGGGAAATACCACGACAGGACCGGTCATCAGGTAGGGGCTATTGGCAAGGGTCCAAGTGGTGTTGGCGTAGATGCCCCCACTGACAGGTGTCTGTGCAGAAAGCGATGAAATCGCAAGCAAGCAAAGGAGCAAGAAGGAGGAAACGTTTTTTACCATGGATCAATCATTTTTGAAGGAAACCGATGGCTGATGGTTTTGTTTGATTTTTTATGGAAATAATTGAACAAAAACAGGCCTTTCGTCCTTCGAAAGCAATCTTCATCTCAAAGGCACCCTACGATGAATCCACGCGCGCAATTCCGTTGGCCCCGCTTACGATCCCTTGGTTTCACCGAGTTCGGAAGGAACCAAATCACCCAGGAACAAAAAATCGGCTGCCCCATCTCTGAGGCAGCCGATTTCATTCTTCAAAAACCAAGTATCAATGCTTGACCTCGATCTTGTAGGTGCGGCTGATTTCGCCGGCCTTCATGCGGATGAAGTAGATACCTGCGGCTTGGCCGGTCAGGTTCACTTCTTGCTTGAATTCCGTGGCCCAGCTGGTGTTGTTTCTGTAGACGACTTTGCCCATCATGTCGCAGATCTCGACGTTGATGTCAGTAGGCTCGATCGTGCCGATCTTCACTTGGAAGATACCCGTGTTAGGGTTGGGATA